>CAZZJE010000126.1:0-7571 GCA_964654295.1 uncultured bacterium
CTATCTATGGTTTATGAACAGCCTCTCCTCATGCCTATCCCTACAACGCCATATAACGCCTACCAGCAGCATTTCCAATCTTCTGGCGATTATATGATGGAGTGGCAAGGGTTAGAAGCGGCTTTAGGTCTCCGTCATCTTGGCTATGTGCAACTCAACAATAGGCAGATTAATCGAGCTGGAGAGATTAGAGACTTTAGCATTTCGCCCACGAAGGCGGCTTATGAAAGCTCTGCTTTCACCTTAGAGCTAGATGACGATAGCCATCAGGACGAGACAGAAGCCGAGGCTACGCACTCTCTCACTGCCAGTCAAGAAGATGGAAACGCACCAAGCAAAAAGGAATCTCTTACTGCCAGTAGTGACAGCATTTAAGTCACTCCATTAGCCAATGCTGGATCAAAGCTAATGCAGCAATGGCTGCCGTTTCGGTTCTCAAGATATTAGGGTGCAGCCTGACAGGCTGTACCTGCATCATTTGTAAGAGCTGCAACTCATTGTCGCTCCATCCACTCTCTGGCCCAACAAAAAAGCCCACACCTTGCTTTAACTTTTTTTCATCCCACGCCTGTTTAAAGAGCGGAGCTTGCAATGACAGATCACCGTAAAAGCTTGGAAAAGTTAAGCGATTTTTCCACTGCTTAAGTGGCGGAAGCTGATGGAGTTTAGGCAAAAAGAGGCGGCCAGACTGCTTCATAGCTGAGACCATATGTGCCTCTAAACGCTGCTGCTGATGGTCGTTAAGCTCCTTTTTCTCGCTCTTCTGCCCAGGAAATAGCCATAGCTGTGTCATGCCAAGCTCTGTGCCCTTTTCGACAATTAGCTCCAGGCGTGGCAGCTTGGGCAGAGCCTGAATTAAAATCACCTCTGTCGGCTTAGATTCTTTTTGGATAGAGGTAATCAGAAGCCTACTCTGGCTTTTTTCAATCACTTCAACAGTTGCTTCAGCTAAAACCCCCGCTCCATTAACTAACTCTATCTGATCTCCTACCTCGGTACGCATGACACGAGCCAGGTGGTGATGCTCACCCTCTTTTAAAAAAACTTGGCTATTGGCAGCTAACGCATTATCTAAATAGTAGCGCTCAGAAGGCATGCTTGTCTACTTTGTCCATTTTAGTCCACTTCGTCCATCTCGTTACACTAAACACTAATGCACAACAATCTTGTTGCCTTCGATCTGTGTTTCTAGATAGAGCTTGCGATGAGAAGGGTTATAGAGACGCATCTTACGCATATAATCTCGGAAACGTTGGCGTAGGTTATCTTCCCGTTTCTTATGGAACTGCTGCGTTGCCCCCTTTGTTGCCCTTGAATTGGTG
The DNA here is from genome assembly GCA_964654295.1 of uncultured bacterium. Classification (GTDB taxonomy): domain Bacteria; phylum Chlamydiota; class Chlamydiia; order Chlamydiales; family JABDDJ01; genus CAZZJE01. Next base: position 1,323 of record CAZZJE010000126.1, read on the forward strand.
ATCATAAAGGCGACAAAGATGTTTTCTAGATCATGTGCATTAACAACGTCTAGTGTCCACTGCAGAAACTCTCGTTCCGTTTTAGGCGCCGCTTCAATGGTAATCTCCATATTATCACGAACGATGTCTAAAAAGAGACGGCTGACATGGATGACCTCTAAAGGCTGGTTGAAGAAGAAGAGGCCATTTTTTTCTACAATCTTTCCATTAGTCGACAAGCTATAGGCATTGGGATTTAGCGTATCGACATACTTGGGAGGAAAAAAGACGCGGATGGGCAGCAGGCGGTCGATCGGCAAAAGCTCCTCTTTCAAAAAGTCAATATGCAGAAATTGCGCTTCTGGATCATTAATCTCTTCGAGCACATGGTTACGATAGGGAATAGCTACTCGCTTCCACTTTGCTGGAATAGGAAAGCTAATCTCATCCTGATGCATTCCCTGAGTAGGTTTTAAGCTATCTAGATCTTCTTTTGTAATCAAACTCAAATCAAAAGTGATCTCGAGCCCCTTATTTTTTAGCTTCTGGATCTCTTCTTCAGGTCCACTGACCGTCTGCATCAAGCGCTGAGGCCAGATGTCGAGAAAATGAAAGCCGGGCGGAGGTTCTCCCGTGGGTGGATTAATCGTAATAGGAACTTTGGCGGTTGCTAACGAGCTTAACTTAATGACAAATTCAGGATGGCTAATCGATTGCAAGTTTCTCGCTAAGTTCACATCGGGATTGAGGCTAACCAGATTTTTCTTTCCAATTTCAACCACCCACTCATCACTCATTGCCATCGAGGCATCTAAAACAACCTCTAAATCGCCAGGCTCTAGCTCTTCGATCACATCTTTAGTATCCGTCAAAGTCAAGGTCACCCGCTTGCTCAAAATTCCATTTGGCAGCAAGCCGACAATGGTTTTATTGGGAGGCAAGTTGATCACTCTCACAGGAAGATTTGGAATCGTCTTAGTTTCACTGATCGAATGGTTGACAAATAGCCAAACCATTAAAGCAATGACTAAAGCAGCGATTTTGCGCTGCCAGTTACGCAGAAGATATTCAATAAATGTACGAAAAAATTTACCTGGTTCCATGTCTCATTAATGCATAAAAGCTTGGCTAAAACGGCTTTTTGGTGGTGTAAAGACGCTGCGAATAATCCCTTTAAAGCGATCGATCTTAATACCGCGTGTCATGATGCCATCGCGGGCAATGGAGACTTTACCTGTCTCTTCGGAGATCACGATGACAAGAGCATCCGATACTTGGCTAATTCCTAGTCCTGCCCGGTGGCGTGTTCCCATTGACTTAGAGAGTTGGGAGCTATCATCGGCCAGAGGCAAAATCGTCGCCGCAGATAGGACTGTAGTTCCACGGATGATTACTGCGCCATCATGGAGAGGTGTCGTAGTGATAAAGATCGATTCGAGTAGCTCAGAAGAAAACTGGGCGCGCACCATGACGGCTTTGTTGGCAAACTCGTCTAAGTTATCCTGATTTTCTAGAACGATGATCGCTCCGATACGCCGCTCTGCCAAGCGATAGACCGACTGGGCAATATGGTCTAAAAAACGATCAAATTCTGTCACTTCGCGATACTTGCGCCCTTTAAAGCTCAATTTGGAAAGAACCTGACGAATTTCTGGCTGAAAGATAATCAAGAGTGCGATGACGGCAACATTAACAAAATAGAGCAGCAGCTTTTGAATAACAGGAAGGTGAAACCAGTTGGCAAGGATGTAGATCGCTAAAAAAGCTAAAGGACCAATTAAAAGGTCCATCGCGCGAGTATTCCAGAAAAAAGATAGAAGAATATAGACCATTACGGCGATGATAAGAACTTCTATCGTCGGAACAAGCACCTCCAAGACTCCTTGTTCGCTATCATTTCTATCAAGCAGGTAAAAAACCTTCTCGATACACAGCTATCAAATTAGCAATTGCACGATGTTCATTAACGTCGTGAACGCGCAAGATATCAACGCCAGCCAAACAAGCAATTGTATGCACGGCGAGTGTTTCTGGTAATACCGCTCCAGGGTCATCCTTGCCCGATATTTGCCTTAAAAACCACTTGCGCGAACATCCCAAAAGGAGTGGTAAGCCAAAAATTTTGAATCTGTGCAGATTGTGTAGGATTTCTAGATTATGAGCAACGGTTTTCCCAAAGCCAATGCCGGGGTCTAAGATGACCCGGCGCGTATCGATGCCAGCTTGAGCAAAATGATTCAGCCTTTGATCAAACCAGTGCAAAATATCTGTAACAACTCCATTCGGATAGTGGGGATTATCCTGCATCGTCTGAGGAGTGCCTTGAATATGCATCAAACAGATCTTCGCCTGGCAAGAGGCCGCCACTTCAACCATCTCTGGCTGCCCAAACCCCGAAATATCATTAATTAATGAGGCTCCAGCCGCAACGGCTTCGGCGGCAATAAGCGGCTTCGTTGTGTCGATAGAGAGAGGGATCGAGGTCTCTTTTTTTAACATCTTGATAGCCGGCAGGACGCGCTCTCGCTCCGCTTCAACACTAATCGACTTGGACTCCTTGGGACGGCTCGACTCCCCCCCAATATCCAACCAGTCAGCTCCTTGCGCCTGCATCTCTTGAGCTCTTTTTAAAATAGCTTCAAGACCCATCACTCGGCTTCCAGCATAAAAAGAATCAGGAGTAATATTTAATACTCCCATAATTTGTGTACGTGACATAACCGCGTCTAAAATCCTTTGCATCAAAAGAAAGCGAAGCCAATCTCTTCCTAAAATAGCAAACGATATCTTTTTACTCTCTCTAAAGCAAGATTTTTGTACCGCAAAAGATTTTCTTACAGTAATCTGACGATTTGAATTTCAGGTAAGCTATATTCTCTTGGATAAAAAGGAAGTATCTCATGGATGTTGAGATGTTAGCCCGTGTCCAGTTCGCTGTGACAATTATGTTTCACTATATTTACCCCCCCTTAAGCATCGGATTATCGGTTATTATCGTCGCCTTTGAAGCGATGTATTTGAAATCGGGTAATGAACGTTTTAAAAATGATGCTAAATTTTGGACTCGCATCTTCGCGCTCACCTTTGCTATTGGTGTTGCTACTGGTATTGTCATGGAATTTGAATTTGGCACCAACTGGGCCACCTATTCTCGCTATGTAGGTGACGTCTTTGGTAGTGCATTGGCCGCCGAAGGAATCTTTGCCTTTTTCTTAGAGTCGGGTTTCTTAGCGCTGCTACTTTTTGGATGGGACCGCATTGGACCTAAGCTGCACTTTTTTTCTAGTGTCATGGTCATGCTTGGATCACACTTTAGCGCTGTCTGGATCGTTGTGGCAAACGCATGGATGCAGACGCCAGATGGTTTTCATATCGTTGGCGAAGGGCTCAATGCAAGGGCTGAAATCACTGACTTCTGGACAATGGTTCTCAATCCCTCTTCCATCGACCGCCTGATCCATGTCTTGCTAGGCTGCTGGCTAGCAGGAATTTTCCTTGTCATCAGTGTTTCGGCTTACTATCTGCTAAAAAGGAGACATGTCGAATTTGCCAAAGACTCTCTCAAAGTGGCTCTTAGCTTTGCTCTTGTGACGCTTATCTTGCAGGGGTTTAGTGGAGATAGAAGCGGACAAATTGTGGCTGAGCATCAACCAGCCAAGCTAGCAGCCTTTGAAGGTCTCTTTCATACCGAACGGGGTGTTCCGCTGATGATTTTTGGCTATGTTGATCTTGAGCAGCAAGCAACTCATGGAGTCGGCATTCCCAAGCTTCTTAGCTTTCTCTCTTTTCGCGATTTTAACGCAGAAGTCAGAGGGTTGGATCAATTTCCCCGCTCTGATTGGCCCAATTCGCCTTTACTCTTTCAGACCTTTCGAATCATGATTGCAATGTGGGTATTAATGTTTGTTTTAACGTTCTGGTCGATCTATCTCTGGCGCAAAGGAACCCTATTTAATAGCCCTTGGACCTTGCGAGCGTTGGCTGTTTCCGTGCTATTTCCTCAAATTGCCAACCAGATGGGCTGGTTTTCAGCCGAAGTCGGCCGCTACCCTTGGATTGTTTATAATCTCCTGAGAATTTCGGATGGACTTTCTAAAGCCGTTACAGCAAATCAGGTTCTCTGGTCTCTGATCATGTTTACAATCGTCTATCTCTTCTTGTTTATTGTGTTCATCTATCTTCTGAATGAAAAAATCCAACATGGCCCCCTCCATGCGGAACCAGAGCCAGCTTATCATCAGATCAAAAAAGTTGTGAATGGGAGGGATCATTGATGTTGGAGTTCTTACAAACGCTTCCCTTAGAATTTATCTGGTTTTCCATTTTCGTCGTTCTCCTGTGCGGATATGCCATTTTAGATGGATTTGATTTAGGCGTCGGCATCGTTCATCTTTTTACCAAAGGGGATGAAAACCGCCGCTTGATGCTCAATTCGATCGGACCTGTCTGGGATGGTAACGAGGTGTGGCTGGTGACTGCTGGCGGCGCCTTGTTTGCTGGCTTTCCCGATGTCTACGCTACCCTCTGTTCCGCTTTTTACGCACCCATCATGATTTTATTGGCTGGCCTTATCTTTCGAGCTGTCGCCATCGAAGTGCGCAGCAAACAGCCGATGGCTTGGTGGCGCTGGATATGGGACTCTCTTTTCTTTCTAGCCAGTTTAATCATTTCTGTTGGCTTGGGACTAACTCTCGGTAATTTAATTCAAGGGATTCCATTAGATAACCATAAAGAGTTTACAGGAACTTTAGAGTATTTGTTGAATCCCTACTCCTTTTTGATTGGATTTTTAACTGCTTCGCTTTTTGCCTTGCATGGAGCCATCTTTGCTTTGATGAAAACGGAGGGAGAGTGCCATGAGATGATTCGGCATCGAATCAATCCTCTAATTATTTTATTTATTTTGCTCTACGCTGTCGCAACGATGGCCACACTGATTTACCAACCACATATGCTGCGGGCGATTCAGGAGCGGCCTGTCTTCTTTTTGCTTGGCATCGGAAACATTTTAGCCATTGCAAATATCCCGCGTGAAATCTCTAAGGGACGAGACTATATGGCTTTTGTTTCGTCTATTTTCAATATTCTCTTTTTAATGGGTCTTTATGCGTTGGGCACCTACCCAAATGTCATCCGAGCGAGCAATGATCCCGATACGTTGAGCCTAACGATTCACAATTCCGCCTCTTCTCCGCTGACTTTAAGCATCCTCTTGTTTATTGCCATGATTGGAGTGCCTCTAGTTGTTGCCTATACGACCTGTATTTATTGGATTTTTAGAGGAAAGGTGAAGTTAGACAGTCACAGCTACTAAAACTAAAGAAAAACAAACTTATTGAAATTAATATAAAAAACCGCATAAAATCTATAAATTAAACAAAATTTAATTAGAGTCACTGATGTTTAATCTATATAAAATCGCAATGAGTACACCTGAAAGTTATGCGGTTGCCGGTTACATCTATAGGTCAGGAACGGCTGAATCTACTGACATTATGAACACCCCAGGTTTTTCCTTTAAAACGGGGGGCAATAATAATTCCGAAGGGGCATCGCAGGTTATTCTAACGGGAGAATATTTTAACAAACGGACTAAACTCGATTACATCCCGTTTGCAAGCATACTCCTCAACCTTCCTCATACTTTTGTATTACTCTTACATACGATTACTCATCTCAGCTGTGCGATCTTTGACGCAAAAAATCGCTCTAAGCACTTAAAATATAGTTTTAAAGGCTTTAAAATATGCTGTAGAACGTTCACTGCCTCTATTCCTTTAATTGGAAATGCTGCCCTTTACACCTATGACAAGACTGTAATCCATAGTGGCAGCAAAAAAATCAGAGCGGATATCGAAGAAGATAGGCTAGCCTATAGAAATCTCTACATGATTTATAAACATGGAAGAGTGGTTAGATCGGAAAAGGACACAACAATTAATAGCTACCTAATATCTCGCGGCATGCCCATCACCATGAACAACATTACCTATGCTTTAAAAGAGATTGGGCAAAAAGGTTTAAGGAGTTGTTGAAATAACAATTTAAATGTCGAAAAAAAATACATTAGGTGAAATCGCTCTAAGTATTTGAAACTTTCAAGAGTTATTTAAGCAATAGTAATAACGTAATCGTTCAGTTACCTAAAAAAAGTTACTTTTATTGATTCAACAGAGGCACAAAGTCTCAAAGACACGAAGATAAACGATTTAAACTGTTTAAACAGTGTCATTTAAAATGCATTTCTTCGTGTCTTTGAGACTTTGTGCC
>CAZZJE010000127.1:0-7520 GCA_964654295.1 uncultured bacterium
ATCTCGACAAGTCGAGATGAGCAAAAAGCGGTGACAAGTCACCGCACTCCAAAAAGCAGTCTCAAACGCTTATTTTGTATACATTTTTATTGTTATGTATATTGTTAAGTTAATTATTATTTGTTTTATTATATATTAATGATTGGATGGTTTAATTATATTAAAACTATTTAAGTTAATGTATTGTTATGCCTAGACCAGTCAATCCTTCTCGCTCTTTTCATTCCCCTTATGAAGAGCAACCCTTAGTTAGACCTGTCGCTGTTTATACACGTCATCTTATTCGTCCTCTTTCAAAGAAGCATCCGGGATGGGACATCGCCAAGCGCGTGGCCATGGCCATCTTTGCCGCTCCTGTGTATGTTTTATTGGGGATCCCAGCTTTGTTTGGTTTGCCCTTTGTAAAAAAAAATCAGCCGCCACGTCCCTTAGCGGGAGCTTCAACAGGGCAACCTAACCCTGTAGTTCAGCAACATCAACCGGTGTCAAGGTCTGAGATTGCAAAAGATGCTGAGGCTCCTTCTGCTCCTATTCCCCGTCAGGTAACAACAACACCGGTAGGAAACGCACAGAATACGACACAAAGTGTTCGCCAGGTTTTATTTTCTCCCCAAATTGAGAGCATTCCGACTACGGCTCCAGCCGAAGTTGTTCCTGGAGATCGCAAAAGTGTTAATTTAGGAAAAGCTCGTAATGAAAAAGAGGAAGAGCTAGAAGAGCTCTCTAGCTCAGATGAAGGCAGCGATATTGAAGGGAGTGATTCTGATACAGCCTCTGAAACCGACTCAGTAAGCTCTTCGAGTAGCTCTTCCGATGATGCTTCTGCAACACAACCTCTTTTGAGTTCTCAAAATAGACGTTTAAATCCTTTAGATCGTTCGCATGCGACACCTTTAAGAGCAGCTCAGAAAGTGGAGGCTCCAAAGAAAGGCAAGGGTAAGTCTAAAAAATTGTTAGATCGCCCCTTTAAGCTTGAAGTTCGTCCACGTGGCGAACTCATCACAGCCAAGATGAAAGATGCCAACGGCAATACTTTCTGTCATGAAACAGCCGAACGGGCTCATACGGTTCAACATTTACGCAAAAGCATTGATCAGAAAAAGGCGCAAATTGACGTTTTTCTTAAAAATGGTTCAATCTCTCCAGCGAAGGCAAAAGAAATAGCCTTTTTAAGAGAGGATATCTCTAATACGGAAATGAGACTAAATCAGCTGCTTATTAATTCTCCAGATGCCACTTGGGCATCGACAGATGCACCGCGAGCGCATTTCCGTTTGATAAAAGAAGAGTTAACCAAAGAAGGTTATTCTAAATCGGAGGCAAGAAAGAGGGCACTGATCATAGGTAAGCAGCAATCCCTTCCTATTTTAGGCAATCTACGCCATCAGGAGGTAAAATTTGTTGCTCCTCAAGGCTTAAAAGGATATGGGGATACCAAATTAGCTCAATATTTAAGCAAAAAAAGCCAAGAAGGAGCGATCTACGATTCAGTTGTTTTGGAGCGTTATAATCTCTACTTAGAATTAAAAGCTGGTAAGTCGTTACCAGATCTCCAAAAAGATCCAAGCTATAAAGAGCAGCTTAATCTATTAGCTAAAGAGGCTGGTTTTAAAAAAGAGGCGGGTGGATATACTGCTCAAGCCATGATCAATTTTATGGAGCGAATAAGCATTCCCTATTACGTTTCTAATGACCGTGGAGTTAACCGCTCGGCAGCCGTCACCGATTTTATGCATGGCGAAACTAGCCATGAAGACCTTACCATCTATTTGTTATTAGAAAAACTTGTTGCTGATTCAAATGAATGGCGATCTCTATCCACAATTGAACGCCTCCGTATCAAGACCTACTTCCCTGGTATTATGGATAATCGCGACAATTTTCATCCCAAAGTCGCCAAAAAGACACTAGAGAGGCTAAAGAAAACATTTGTTAAAGCCTACCCTGAGTTTGATATCAAGCGGCTGAGTGGCGGCAATTTAACAAATAAAATTAGCGAAATTGCGCGTCGCCGTGAAGAGCATCTCTTTGAAAAAGCGATGCAGGATTTAGCGCTGCATTTAGAAACGCATCCTTTGGAGGCAAATGCCAATTCACTCTTCTACGGACGTATTGGATTTGTTGACCCAAGTAAAAAAGTATCGAATGATGATGATGGCTTCTGTTTAAATGAGCGCAGCCAAGCGCTCGATTCAGCTGCGATCTATCGCATGTTAGATGGCAAGACTCTAGTGTTTGACGGAGATGATAATAGCGTTCCCATGCGTGACCTTAATGATCCTAATATTATTCACCTACCCAAAAAATTTCGTAAGGGAGGTCCCAACTCTTCAAAATCTGTTACCTTGCAAACCTCTTACTTAAATTTGTCTGTTGCCGGGAATTTAAAAAATAAAGGCGACCAGGCAGCGATCAATTTCGAAGGATTAAAACGTTTAGAGAACGCGATTGCAGGGGCAGGCCTAAATGAAAAAGAGTATGAGAGAGCTGTTGAACTTTTCGGAAAGTTGCAGATAGGATTGCAGGAAGGAAAAGAGGGTGGCGATTTTGCTGTCGTCGACAATGCATTAGAACTGATGACCCTATTGGGCTATGCCAGCTGTAACTGCTATGGCGGTAAAGACCGTACCGGCTATGGAGTGGCCGTTCATGATCACAGTAAAATGAAAAAATATTTACAGCAGGTTCATCCTGATGATCCAAACTATCAAGAAAAAGCCGCTATTTATGCGTCGTTAGGGCGAGAGATGATCTCTTATAAAGGCGTTATCATTAGTGTCATAAGAGACAATGTGGCGATTAGTGCCATGAAGCTGGCACGTACAGATTTAGATCTTCTTTTAGATGGGGATGGCTTAGAATTTGCCATGGGAGCAGGACGTTTATTTGCGAATACGTTGCAGTTTGTCGAGGGATTTTTACCTGAAACGATACAACAAGCTGGCCAAGCTGTGGCCGGTGTTAAAAAGGGCGAAGGCAATCTCTATGCCTAATCCTTCCCAGGGACTGTTAAGTTTTGAAAATTTTTCTAAATTCTTTATCTTTTCTTAAATTAGTTAGTATATAATTAGTCTTTTTTAAGAATAACTGAGTAATTTTATGGCTTCGGCAATCCCAACTAATAGTGTTCAACCTCTTAATCCTCAATTGTTAACGGAGAGGCAGAATTCAGGTCCGCCAAAAAAAACGCTGTCCAGATATGCAAGATGCAAGAGTCAGCCGCTTGTAAAGCCTCTTCTAAGCTATCATGAGAAGCTTTTTTCAGATTTACCAAAAAAGGGGAAATGCGAGAACGTTGCTTGGCGCATTGTGCTCTTTATTTTTACAGCGCCTTTAGCCTATCCTGCTTTGGGAGCATTAGCTCTTCTGGGATTGCCTTTTGTTAAAAAAGCAAGGTCGTCCAAAAAGTCTCTTCCCCCCCAAATCAACCCTCTGGGCTCCCAAAATGGAGCTACAGGCTCTGACGCAACTCATTCTGAACCTCCGCTTGATCGTTCAAACTCTAAGGTATCGGGGGGAGGGCGTCTTAGAACTCCACGCGGTACTGCAGCCGCTAATGGGGGAAATCCTTCAGCAAATTCCGCACCCGCACCCTCACCTGCAAATCGCAACGAGATTCCACCGCTGCCTCCGCAGCCAGAAGCATATGCTGTACAAATGATTCCGGCAGCGACGCATCGCTCTAAAATTAAGCGTTGTGCCGATGAGCTGTGGACTCTAGTTAGAGAAATCATGACGGATAATCCAACGGATAATCCAACGGATAATCCAACGGATAATCCAAACGATTGTCGTCAATTTAAGGTGTTTTGTAGGGCTCGAATTGGAAAGCAGATCATTTACCATGACGCCTTGCATTTAAGAAATGGTGTGAAGGATGGTCGAGTGTTAAGAGGAGATTACAGAAGTCGTTTCGATGATATCTACTTAGAGCATCTACCAAAAGAGATTAATCAAAAACTTAAAGACGATGCTCCTGCAGCTTCTGCAACAATTGAAGTGTTAATTGTTGAAGAGCTCCAAAAAGGGCTATTTTGCTATTATCAAGCGACAAGTACCCTAGCTCCAGGTCAAAATAATCCACGTGACAAACCTTACCTATACACTAGCCCAACTAACATCTTAGAGGCGGGTCAAACCTCTGTTGAGGAGCAATTACTTGATTTAGCGGAGCAGTATGGATTAAAAAATCATGCCTTTTTAGACGAAAATGGTTATTTTTACAAGGCGACAAATCCCACAATACATCTAGCCACTTAAAAAAACGGTTATAAACCTTAGAGACGCTGGCTGCTATTTTAAAGAAATTGCCCGATTAAAAGGGAGGAAAGCATGGGAGCTTTCAAAGGCTAAACGAGATAACGACATCGGATCGTTTTAATCCTCTGCCGTCTTTTTTCTCTTTTTCCTTTAATTTTGCAACTACATTATCAGGCGATATCCCAAGCAAAGGGTAAAACATCTCGCAGCTCTGGGCATTGGTGCCGCAGCATAACAAGCCGGTCAAATCCTACTGCCACGCCGCAGCAGTCAGGCAGCCCTGTTTCTAAGGCTTTTAAGAAATGCTCATCGATAGGTAGAGCCTGTTTGCCGAGAGCTAAACGATGCGCATTTGCCTCGATTAGACGCTTTCTCTGCTCCGATGCATCAGCTAGCTCATGATAGCCATTGGCTAATTCGACGCCTTTGTAATAGATCTCAAAGCGCTCGGCGACTAATTCGTCTCCCAATAGCTTCGTCTGTGCTAATGCGGCTTGAGATGCAGGGTAGTAGTTTAAAATGCATAGACCCTCTTCTCCTAGCTTGGGCTCGACGGCATGAGCTAAAATGAGGTTAAGCAGCGCGTCTCTGCCCTCCTCTTCAATGCCTGGGTAGGGTGTAATGCCTAAGCGTGCCATGATTGTTAAAAGATCAGCGGGAGCAGTCGCCACGTAGTCAAAACCTGCGTATTTTAAGAGCGCTTCACGGTAGGAAATTCGCCTAACTGTCTGCCTTCCCAGCAGCAGCTGAATCACTTCGGCCGTCTCGCTCTCCATCTGCTCAAAAGAGATCGCCACGCGATACCACTCTAAAAGAGTAAATTCAGGGTTATGTCGGCGACCAAATTCAGCAGCCCGAAAGACATGGCTGAGCTGGTAGATATCTCCTATCCCTTCACTCAATAATCTCTTCATCCCATATTCGGGAGAGGAGTGTAGGTAGCGTCCATCTGCTGTGGCAACTAGGTCAATATGAGCATCGATGGCTGCTGAAGCACTGCTAAGCGGGCAATCGACTTCTAAGACTGAATGGGAGGCAAAATAGGATCGGATATGAGCTAAACAGGCGGCGCGATCTTTTAAAATCGCATGCCGCCGATGTCGATCTACCGCTAGAGAAAGGCTACTTGTTGACGCGAGAGACATATTCCCCAGTACGAGTATCGATCTTAACGATTTCATCTTGCTCAATAAAGATTGGAATCTGCACCTTGGCTCCGCTCTCTGTAACAGCCGGCTTTAGCACCCTTCCAGAAACGGTGTCACCCCGTGCGCCTGGTGAGGTTTCTATGATGCGCAATTCCATAAATGTCGGTGGCTCGACATTGACTGGGGTGCCTTTGTAGATCAAAATGTCGTATACCATGTCCTCCATCAACCACTGGAGCGTATCGCCAATATTTTCCAATGGAATCTTGGTCTGTTCAAAGGTGTTATCATCCATAAAGACAACACCATCAGCCTCTTTATAGAGAACGCGCATCTGTGTTTCAACAACGTCAGCCAGGTCAGCTTTATCACCCGATTTAAATGTGCGTTCTAACACTCGACCAGTTAATAGATGTTTAAGACGGACGCGGTTGATTGCCTGTCCTTTTCCAGGTTTAACAAACTCGTTGCTGACGATGACGTAGGGTTGGCCTTCGACTTCTATCTTAACGCCGGCCCTAAATTCGTTGGTGCTGACTTGTTGTGCCATATGCAATCCTTTTAAATTTATCGATTTTTTAACGTGTTAAAATGCTTTAAAACTACTCTGAGCATAACAGAGCCTTGCAGCCCTGTCTAGCGGAATTGATTCCGAAACACTATTGATCCCTTTAAAGGGAAGCGTTATGCTGCGGCAAAAGGGAGGAAGAGAATGTGGCCAAAATTTTATCGAGACTACAAGGAACATGATCCCATGGTTAAAGAGCAGGTTCGACCAAGCCGGGGAATTGTTGGATGTGAAATGCATGATCAGAATGGCTGGGGAGACATGCGCTTGCCTTATCGTCCAAATCGAGGAGCATTTGTTAGATTTTTAAACTGGCTATTTGGTTCCAAGGAGCCAGCTCCATGAAAAATCGAGGAGACCACACCTGGGAAAGGTATCTTCACTACCACTGCTGTCCAGAATGTAACTATGTCTTTGAAAACCAGTCGGGCTATGTCGTTGAGCAGGGACAGAAGATCAAAGAGTTGATATGCCCTCGCTGTAAGCATGCCTTTACTGTTAAAAAAGAGGGAAGGTTTATTAAACCTCCTCTGTTTGGTCGTCCGCAACCGCCTGAAATGGAATGGGAATAAATTATGCTATGGGAAGATTGGGATGAAGAGACCATCTTTATTAAAGAGGCTGAAATTGCGCGCGATACTTTAGAACGCTACTCCGGATCGCCGCCATCGGCATTTCAGCCCTATCTGATTTTGACGAACTTTCCTCGTTATGTGATCTCATTTGCAGAAACACGCAATCTGACGATTACTGAGGGATCGATGTTCAAGGTGGCGCATGCTCCGGAAGAGCAGATTAGTTTTTTAGATTTTAAAATCGGATCTCCTGCTGCTGCTCTTGTCATCGACCTGTGTGCGCATCTGCCTATCAAAGCCTCTCTGCTACTTGGCATGTGTGGAGGATTAAGAAAACATTACCAAGTGGGTGACTATTTTGTTCCGGTTGCAAGCATCCGAGGTGAAGCCACCTCTGACTTCTATTTTCCTAATGAAGTGCCCGCGATGGCTAACTTCCTTGTCCAAAAGGCTGTGACTAACGTCTTAGAAGAAGAGAAGGCGCGTTACCACATCGGTTTAACCCATACAACCAATAAGCGCTTTTGGGAGTTTAACCGTAAATTCCGACAATACTTGGAAGCGACACGTCCTCAAGCTATTGAAATGGAGTGTGCAACCCTCTTCATGGCTAGCTATTTTCATAAACTTCCTTTGGGTGCGCTCTTGCTAATATCAGACCTTCCTTTAGGAAGAGATGGAGTTAAAACCAAGGCGAGTTCAGAGAGGGTTTACAGCCAATTTACGACAGATCACGTGGAAAAGGGTGTAAGAGTCATTCATGTGTTGAAAGAGATGATCCGCCAGCAGGCTAAAGGGGTCTTTAGGGGAGTCAGGAGAGTCTTTGAATCGGAAGAGAAAACAGGGATGTAAATTAACAGTAGAGTATATGGAATGCGGCGACAAGTCCTTGCAGATTGATACAGAATCTTTCTGTTTGATTTAAAAAACTGGAGCTAAAGAGTATATGGAGTGCGGCGACTTGTCGCC
>CAZZJE010000128.1:0-6007 GCA_964654295.1 uncultured bacterium
CGAGGCCTACTATGAACTTCGCTCTTTTCATTTTAAAGAATTTTTCTGCTTAGCTGAGCTTTTCCCAGAGCTATGCACTAATGAAGATTTTTTCACCTTTTGCTTTCTTTTTCTCTCCGGTTTGACCTCAGGGGCTTTTGGCAACAGAATGTCCATACGTCTATTTTGATTTGGATCGAGATCAAGAAAAGGTTTTACATATTCATAAACTAGCTTGACATGGGCATTAAAATTTTCTTCAGTTAAATGAGGATGTTTTTTTAGTTTATAGAACCAATCGACAAAAGTCTTCGTAATCCCGTAGAGCTCTTTTTGGTCTAAATTTGAATCAAAATGAGTGATTTTTTGAATAAGATTGACGAAATTGATGGCTGACTTGTAGAGCTCTTTCCAATCGTCGGGAGATTTAAAATGTGAGAGAATAAAGTCTCCATATTTTTCTACCTGTGTGAGATAGGAAGGAAGTCTTTTACAGTAGGTGCCCGATTGAAGAGGAAAATGGATAGCTCTAAATATAAATTGAAAGAATATATTTTTATCCACAAAGTCTTCACTTTTCCAAGGGCGAAACTCTATAAACTTGTCCATCAGTGCAATAGAAAACATTGAGCACATTTGATCAAGAATGGGATAAAGAATTAAGTTTGAGGTTACCTCGGGTTTAAGAGGTATAAACGTAGCCTCGAGATTGTGCTCTGGGCGATGCATTAGCTTTAGTTCACCGGGCAAGAAGGTGCCGAAAAGGCTATAGATATAACTCCATTGATCAATTTCTGAAGAAGGCAAACTTTTCCAGTGGTTCATAACTACTTTGAACCAGCGCAAGATATCCTTTGACGTTCCAAATTTGGAGTTTTGAGCGCCTCTAAAAATAGTTGTTGATTTTAGAAACGAATGCTGTCCTAACAGTGCTAATCGGGTTAAAATCGAATGGATATAATTTGCGTGGGTTGCTGAATCAACCTCTTTATGGCAAGTTGTTAATTCCTTTACATAGAGAAGCGCTTGCAACATAGTCGGATGATTAATCGGGAAATGTGAGATTAATTGATCAAACCATTTCGAAAAAATCTCGTTGGCGCGAGCAAAATTATGTTTAAAGAGATTTTTGTTTAGAAAAGCTTTGGCAAAAATGATCTCTAAATCTCTCTTTAAAATAGGATGCTTCTCTACATCTTTAATCAGACCAGTTACATGTGTCTCAATCCATTCAAAGACTTTTTGAGCCGCTTGACTAGACAAATCTTCCTTGATGTCTAATAGTGCGTTAAGCCACTGAATTCTGAAAAAAGAGGATTTGCAATTTTTCTCAGGATTAGGAGGAGTTTTTTCCAGATCGCTAGTTAATGCGGCAGTAACGAAGTCGAACATGCTCATCTTTGAATCTGGATGATTAAAGTAAACGGCAACTGTATGTGGAGCAAGCCGTTGAAAAATAGCTGAAGAGAGATTTTCTAAATCATTAAGAGTCGATGGAGCGGCCTGAGCATCTCTTATCACTTTTTGCATCACCTGTGCGACAATATGGAGAGCCATTTTAAGGGAGTCATCGGATAATTTTAATAGACTGGAATTAAAGCTATATGCCGTCAAGCGTGCCATCGAATCTTGAGAAGAGACTTTAGGAGATTGTGCATCTACCAGCTGTTCCAAGCGATATTCATAAATCAGCTTTTCTGAAAGATCATCTGGAATCCAACGTCGAATATCTGGAGATTGAAGAATGATGTTTATTGCTATCCAGCAATCCTTTTGATGCTGTGTATTGGCTAGACGGATCAGGTTAGTTAAATGGTCGGAAATGCTTGCCCATTGGATCTCGCTTGAGCAATCTTCTTTAGAAAATGTAATGAGCTCCTGAGCAATTAAAAGAGATGTAGAAATGCTATCAATTCCTTTTACATTTTTTAAAGCTGATAAGATCAGCCATTTTTCTTTAAAAGTAGGCCGAGGAGCATCGTTAACGATTTTAATAAGGTTTTTAGAGATAATCGGACATTGAATTTCGTTGGAAAAGTTGGCGACTGCTTCGTAAATTTTCTGATGTAGAGAAAGCTGCTTGGATAGGTCCATCTCTTTTAAAACAAACTCTAAAGCAATTTTAAGGGCTGAAGTCGACTTTTGGGCCAGGAGGGACTGGACCCAGTGATTTATCTCCCAATCACTATCTTGAATCATTTGCTCCTCTTTCAATAAGGTGTGCAGATGACATAGGAAGAGGTGATGCGCTTCGATGTTCTTAATAGACTCAGGAAACTTAATGCCCTCTTGAAAGATCAACAGACAGAGCACTTGCCATTTTGACAACTGTTTCCATTTTGTAAACTTTTCTCTCAGCAGAGAAAGCGTTGAAATATCAATTAGGGGCCAGTAGAGATGGGCGTCGGATGAAGAGAGACCATTTTCTAACAATAGCTCCCAGCATTTAATTGCGGAGGGGTGGTAAGGCGAGCTGACTGTTTGGATAAGTAGCTTGTTCCAAGCTTGCTGCAGAAGAACACTCTCTGTGGAGGTCGAAAGAAGTGTAAAAGCAGCTTCCCATTCAGGTGAAAAACGAGGGAAGTAATCGACTAGCTTGAGTACATGCGGAAGGGCAAGCGAAAGATTCTTTCGATTCAATAAGCGAGAGGCGTGCCTTTGGCATAGGTCTACAGTAGGTAGATAAAGTTCATCTTTTACGCTCTTGTTTTTTACCCACATAAGTAAGTGATAAGCTTCCTCATCCTTTTCAGCTGACAAAAGAGTCTCGATTGCCTCTGAGAGCCATAGAAAACTATCTTCTTCTGGTGGCAATTGATTCTTGCATGTTTGGTATAATTTGACGGATTGATTGCTATCTAAACGACTACGTAAGGCAATGATGTTTGGCTCAATGGTTAGCTGGTTTTCGTTCGATTGGCTTACAGCCTCTAGCCACCAATTTAAATAGCTGGAAGCTTGGTCAGAGGAGCGTTCATATAAAGAAGAGATCCATAAAGAGATGGAATTCGACCAGCTGCTTAACTCCGTTTTTGGAAGCTGTTTGACACAACTAAATAGATAAGAGACGCTTTCTCGAAGCTCAGGGTTTGGATCAGCTAACGTTGTTGACCAGTTAATGTTAGTTGGGATGAGTTGAGCCGCTGTGATCTTTTTAGATGAGAAATGGAGATGAAGAGTGCGGAAAGATCTGATGGAGCATGGTGTTTTTAAATGGCTAAAGATTTTTTCAACACTCTTCTCTACATTTTGCTTTAGATCAGTAGGAAAAGGGATGCGTGGGTCACCTAATTTGGCAATGACTTCAATGAAATGGCAATAGAAGCCCTCAGTTTGTTCCAAAGGCTCTATAAAAGAGAGATGAGGCATTAAATCATTTGCTACTTGTATCCATTCTGTACGAGCTTTTTCTCCTTCTTCCATCCAAAGACGTTTTAAAAATAGGCATTTAAACTCAATCTGTTCGTTGGAAAGTTTTTTAGAATTGACGATTTCACATTTAGAGAGAGTTCTAAGGTGCTCGACGGCAGATTCTGTATGAGCTGCTTGGCTGATTAAACGTGTCAGCTTGATAAGAGAATCCATCGTTCGATGAGAGGGAGGGATATTAAAAAATAAAGAATAGGACCCTTTCCAATCTTTATTTGTAATCGATTGCTGAAAGGCTTTCTCGTAGAGACGGTCAGCGGTTGTATGGTTTTTTACGATAGGGAAAAGAGTGATGTAGAAAGAGTCTCGTTGTGCCGCTTCAATTCCCTTTTCTGAAATAATTGCTTCTAGGCGTCTCAAAATTAAATTTTTGAGTGGTAATGACTCTTCAATGATTTTGGGATAGGGAGCAAAAGAGGTGATTATTTCATCACAAGCTGTGTAAAATTTTTTCTCTTCCAGTTTGAACGCGAGAGATTGAAGAATAGGAGAGATAAGAGAGCCCTCCTCAAAAGCTTTTGGCTGTCCCTGAATATCAATTTGCTTCCAGAACTTTGCCGCATGCTCTAATCCAACAGCAGAGATTAATTCATGAGAAAGTGTGAAGAGCAAATCTTGATTTTCTTGCGACTCAAGATCTATCCAACCCGCTTTGACACAATCCAAATAGAATTGAGGGCGGCTCATATGAGGTAGAGCTGTGCCAATTTTTTCAATTACAGGAACAAGAAGCTGCTTCTCCTGATCAGACGGAATATAGGTGTGGTGTAACTGCTTCCATAGGGAAGCGCCCTGAGCCAGTTTTTGCAAAACATAGAAGTTACTAGAGGGACAGCTTTGAGCAAGTTCAATCCATGCATTGATTAACTCTGCCTGATGAGAAGAGATTTTTGAAGTCAACTGCTCCCAAACCTGAACGGCATAAGTGATGCCTCCCATGCTTTTTCTGAGGTTATCGGCTAGATGCAAGCTCTTTTCAGTGGTGTCGTTGCGAAGGTCTGTTTTTGTTGTCTCAGATAAATCGGCCAGTTGATTCCAGATGCTGTAGGCTAAGGTGTTTAAACATTCTTGATCAAAAAGAACCAAGGTGTTGAGCCAGTCAAAGAGAGATTTGTGCAGGTTGAGAGGTTTTTCATTCAAATTATGTTCTAACTGGATAAAGAGATGATTTGCTTTTCCTGCAAATTCAGGGAGAGAAGATTCTTTTAATCGCTCTTGCATTTGGTTGAGCCAATAGAGTGCGATGTTGTGTGGCAGATTAGGCAGAAAAAGATGCCTCATGGCACTCAGCAAGAGCAGAGTCTCTTTGTGATCGGGCTTGCCTCCGCCTGTTAAATAGAGCAAAGAGCCGCATAAAGCTTCAATCGAATCGTTAGATTCAATGGCTAGCCAGAGATCTTGCTCCTGATATAGGCAGGTAGAAGATTGCTGGTTGTTTTTCCAGAGCTCAAGCAGGACTTCTAAAAACGATTGAACCACTTCTGGCTGTTTAGCTAGGCGCGGAATAAGGCGGCAAAATTGCGAAAACGTTTCCCTATTTGGCACAGGCAGCATCACTGTTCGTTTAATGGCCTTGAAGTCAACGGCAAGGATCGATTGACCTGCTAAAGGGACTATTTTGCATGCGATTGGAGAGTTAGATGCCTGCCTTTGTTCAATAAGAGGCATGACTAAGAATTGTAAGCAGAGGGTCAAATCAGCATGCGATAGCTCTTTAAACTGCTGCGCTTTTTGCAAAAAATTCAAGAGAGAAGGCAAGGAGCCGGTCACCGGCTTTTGGCAGCGAGTAGCAATGCTCTCAATAATTTCAGGAGAAACGTGATGCCGAGCAAGGAATTGCAGGCTATTCCATAGATAGATGGGAGCCTCGAAGGGCGTTTCTACTGAAAAAGAGCTGACACGTTTGAGGATTTGATGGCTGACTCGATTATTAAATCGATCGGCTAATGTCTCCGCTTCTGGAGCCTCTTTTTTCTGATAGAAGGTGGCCAAGAGTTCAATTAAATAGGGTTCAAACCCCGGTTCACCATTAAAAAAGCCTTCTGAATAGTTAGCAATCAAACTTGCTAAAGCAAAGCGGTTGAGCGAAAAGAGCTTGTCGACATGAATCACTCGTAGATAGAGGCTAACGAGAGCTTGCCAATGTTGAGAGAGGGTGATTTTAGAGTCTGGATGGGGTTGAGGGATTATTGGAACGACAGCCGGCCACTTCTCTTCAGGTAGATGATCAACGATTGCCTGAGCTAGATCGTCGAGTGGGAGTTGTAACGTGCGATGGGCAAAGAGTCCGGGTCGATCTGTCGACTGGACGAGCAGCCAATCTGTCGATCTCTTTTTTTCATCAAAAATAAGCTTTACGTAGCGTGTCAATCCACTCCAGGTTGTTGCTGGACGCTTAAATGAGTGCTGCCTTACTAAAAAAATCTTTTTGCCTAAGGAGATTTTTTGCTCTTCTTGATCAGGAATAAGCTCTGCAAGGTGTGTATGAAAAATCTGAACAATTACTTTTTCAAGTTCGCTTCTCTCTGACTTAGGAAATAGCGATTGAACATCTGAATCAGGGGCTTTTCTCAATGCATTTTGTATGCCTTCAACGGTC
>CAZZJE010000128.1:6017-7130 GCA_964654295.1 uncultured bacterium
CATTTTTTCAGGGGTTTTATCTAATCGCGCTAATGTCGGTTTCAAGTAGGAGGGATTAGCTAAAATTTCTGATGCATGGCCTCCTTTTAGAAAAGTTCCCTGGTAGGCAATCTTACCTTCGTTGCTCTTCTTTTTCAGATAAACAACCAATTGCGCTCGATTAGTAATTAACGTTTCTCCGTTTTGAAACGGAAACGTTATCTCTTCTTTTAAAAAATCAGCAACTAATCGAGTGGTTTCTAAATCTAAGGCTGGAATAGCGGGTAAATCAGCCTCTGGAATTTTTAAACGCGCCAGCTGGTTGACAATCCCCCTTGCCATCATTGCTAAATGCTCAGGACTTAAAGAGATGGGAATTGGTGTTTCAGCTGATTTGGCCGTTTCAATTCCAGGATGAAAGAGCTCCTGATGATCTAAAGGGTTTATATCTAAGGTTTCAGGTGAAGAAGGGGGCGAAGGGGGAGATAAAACTGGAGACGGTGGTGAAGCGGGCCTGGAAAGAGAGAGAGAAGAAGACATTATTACAACATGGTTTAACTTTAGATTAACGATTTTTATAAATTCCTTAAATATTGTAAATGAAAATGTTGTCTATATTTTAATTTAATTCGCTCTATTTGTTTTGTGGGAAGTTTAACTTAAACTGTTTTATTTCTAAATTAAATAAGTGTTAAAATAAAATTAGAATAGGTTTCTTTCCAACAGGAAATAAAAATGAACCTTAAAGCCGTTTCTAATTTTAATTCCACATTTTCTGATGTTACTGTCGATAAAACCGTTTGGGAAAATGGAAAACCATCGACAAGTGAAAATAAAGAGAAGTCAAGTAGTGTTGCTTTTGCACGTTCTTTTACAATTGATCAATTAAAATATATAAAAAGCAACAATGAACAATTTTTAAATGTTAAAACTAAAAGAAAAGATAGTGTAGAGAAAAAAATAGCAGATTTAGTTGAGGTACTAAATATAAATCATCAAAATATCAAAGAAGCTTATAACAAAAAAAACAAATTAGAAAGAGGGTTTTTTTCAAGATATTTTAGTTCGAGGAAGATTGAATCATTAAACAGTAAAATTAATGCATTAAATGATGAGAAAAATAATTTAGTAAAT
>CAZZJE010000128.1:7140-7513 GCA_964654295.1 uncultured bacterium
TAGTGATGTTGTATTTTTAACTTCTGTTACTTTAGTCACTGGAAATGGAGGTGCAGGTGGTGCTGGAAGTGCTGGTGCTGCTGGTGGTGCTGGTAACTCAAATCTTTATCTTGTAATAAATAATTTAGTAAATAATTTAATAAGTAAATATATAAAACTATTGAAATACAACGAAGATATTAATAATTCAAAAAAAGATAGTGAAAATTTAAATACGACAATTAAGAATTTAGAAGGTCAAATTTTACAAATTCAGAGTCAAACAAAAACGGATAATCCTTCTATAAAAGCAGTTTCACCAAATTCAAAACCTATCGCTGCAGTGGCTACAGAAGTACATCAACTAGCTGGTAATACATTGAATAGGATGCTT
>CAZZJE010000129.1:0-7508 GCA_964654295.1 uncultured bacterium
AAAACGGATAAGCATGCAAGCTACCCGAGGCGAAAGCAATTTGGTGAAGGTACTGAAATGTGTCATAATTGAAGAAGATTGAGTAGAAATGACTTTGAGTTTTTCAGAGAAATCATCATCTGTCAGTAACTCTTCAAAAAGAGAATTGTATGGTTTTAAAAATTTGCTCTTTTTAACAGCGTTCTCTGTTAAAGAGGCCTTAATCTGAGATAGAATCTTCTCATCTACCTGCAGTTTCTTAGAAAAAGAATTGTATAAATTTGAAAATTTGTTCTTCTCATCAGCATTTTTTATTAAAAAAACTTCAATCCGAGAAAGAATTTCCCCAAATAGTTTCTCTAACAACTTATATGGCTGCTCGTTTAGAGTTTTTTGTTGCTCGTTTAGGGACTTTTGTTCGTTTAGAGATTTATAGACGAGTTGTTTTAATTGATTTAGAGAGAGTAGCTTAAGTATTGGAAAAATAGAGGCGATGTCTGCGCTTTTAAAATTTTCACAAAAATTTTTCCATTTTTCTGGATCCGATATGATTTGTTTAATCATATCACTTGTCCTGATGGAATGATCTAAAGAAGAGCAGTAGCTACGAATTTTTTTACTTTGCGCGATCGAGGCTAAACAGATCGTGTTGGGTGGATCTTGACTTCTCTCCAACTCTGTCCCTTGTGCTGCAGCTTGGCTTCCCTCCAAAGCTATCTCTTTTTTAGAATTTGAAAAAAGCAAAAGAATCGGGGGATTCACGCTGCTATCAAGAGAAATTAATTCGCTACTTCTTAACAAGATTGTAAGCAATTGTGTAATTTGTATTTCTCCGATCGATCTTTCATAAGAATCAGAATCTGAAAGAGAGAGAGCAATTACTTTTAATTTTTTAAAATTCTCTATAAATTCTTTTTTAATGATGTTGGAGGGGGTACAGAGCGCTTTTAAAACACTTTTAGCTCTTTGACAACCGATAACTGAACAGCTGGCAAGAAAAATGGAGAGCATGGCTTGAGAAGGTGCCTTGTTTTGCGCAAAACAGACGGAGCGAACAAATTGATGAAGAAAATAGAGAACGGGCTTGCGTTCAGTAGATTCACGCTCAAGTAGGTTGTCTATAGCGCTTCTTCCAGCGCTATTAGGAATGTTGAAGAGAGCCTGCCATTGGAGTAAATAATCAATCATCTCTACAGAACCCTTCTGACAGGCGTAATGTAAAAGAGTGTTTCCCCCTTTTAAAGGCTTGTTAATAGGCCACTGACTCTTTTCTAATAAAATCTCCAAACAATTTTTCGAATCTACGTCCAAAACGTCCGCAACAAGCTGGTCGAAGCTTTGAAGAATCTGCTCTTCGGAAAGAGAGGCCAGCGAGATTTTCATGATCTCTTCGTTCATGTTGGCGAGTGAGAAAGTACACCTGGAAATGCCATCAACACAGGGAGAAGAAGGGGGTGAAATAGAAAGGGTTAAAGGACATGAGGTCTCTGATGGACCAAGAAGAGGAGACCCTTCCGCTAAGCTCGGCTCGTTGCTAATTCTCGGAAAAGTATTCGAAAGAGATACCATAGAAAACTTTTTGAAGTGATTGGTTTTAAGTAATCAGTCGCCAACATAGAATAATACAAAATTGTTTTAAAAACAAGATTTTAATTTTAATTCGATATCCAGATTTATTTTTATTTTTTTACTGTATTTACCCCCAGGAAAACTCTTGCCTTTACATGAATTTTTATTTAATTTTTGAGGGGCAAAACTTAGGTACTCTTAAAGGGATTCATAATGGAACCGGGGCTTTCACTTTTAGCTTGGGGCTTGTGGTATACGCTGTTTCTTACAGTCCAAGCAATTTTTGTGTCTCTTCTGCTTTTAACTTGCTGGGTCCCTTTAACTACTCCGCAAGGAGGAAAGACGCATATCCATTCTGGTTATGCCTCCCTCTCTTTTTTAGCGGTCATTCTTGTAAATAGCTTGGCTTGGATCTTATTCCAATTCTCTTCTCAATCTTTAACATGGGAAGATAAAAATGGTTATATTCTTTCGCTGTTTGTCATCATTTTTCTGGCAGAGTTGAGTTACTATGGAATTCGTGTGCTTACAATTCGTCTACAGCAGCGACCTAACAGGCATCCTTTTGACCTTGGAATCGTGGCTTTATTGCTCGTTGTCGGGCTCTCGACATCTGTCTATGGTCTTTTAACTCAAGATCCAAAGACTGCAGTTGTTCCCTGGATCGGTTTGATTGTCGGCTTGCTGCACCTTAGATATTGGTTAAACCCTCCCTCTTTTGAACAACAGCCTTTGTTAGAGCATATAAAAGCGATGTACTTCTGCTTTCTGATTGCTTTTACAGCTTTAAGTGTCTGGGGGATTCCCTATCTTGCTGATGTCCAAGCAACTGTAGGCGTTGTTCTTCTCTGGCTCTGGCCTTTTTTTATTTTAACTCCTCTCTTCCTCTACTTTATTTATCAAACCAGGCGCGCACTTCCCTAGCTTTTTTAAAGGCAAAAAGCTATCAATAAAGCTTCTCGTCTGGTTAAAAGCTAATTTTTAAAGTTAGATTTTGGGTGATAAGAGGCGCTAATATGTCCAATTGGTCAAAAAAGACAAGGTTTGTAGTCGGTGGGGCATTCCTCCTCTTGTGCACCTTTTGGTTCTATACGCCGCTATTATTGAAATCGTGGCAGAAGCATCTTGTTCACGACTACCTTCTCTCTTTGGGAGGAGAGTGGCAGGTTGCTGAAAGTGAGGAGTCTTCTAATACTCTCCTTTTCTACCACCCTCACTGGTCATTAAACGCTGAGGAGCAATCTCCTTTAATCGCTTCTGCAAAGAGAGTTCAGGTTGACTATTCTGTCTCTTGGCTACAGTGGCAGCTTGCATTAACGATTGATATCGACGGTTTGACACTTCAAAGCGACTCCTTCGAACAGCCTCTCTACACTCTATTTCCTAAAACTAGCCACGCTCCGCTCTTTTTGCGGCCGTTTATCGATTTAAAGATTAAAGATGGAGAGCTTCTATTTAGAGAGCAAAAACCCATTAAATTTAACTTACAGGGAACTTACAATGGCGATTGGCAAGCTAGTTTTACACTTTTAGACTCCTTTCAAGAGAAAAGTCCACTGGAACTTCAAGTCAAAAGAAATATCAAGAGTGTCAAAGAGCTCTCCTTTTCATGTCATCATTGCTCTCTAAATCTTTTAGAGCTGTTAGGACGCGAGTTCGGTCTATGGTGGGAGGCGCACATTGCCCAAAAAGGCTATCTTGAAGGTAACTTTGCAATTAGTTGGGATAGAAGAGGCCCTCTCTCTTCTCACGGTCTGCTCTTCGTCCATGACCTCTCCTTAGCGTCTCCTTGGCAAACTGAAGATGTGCTCCATTTTCCGACCTTAAAGTTTACCATTGACTCCTCCAATCTAGAGTATGAGGCCGCCTCAGCTACCTTAGAAATGACTTCTGGATCTGCTATCACAGGTTCTATAAATGGAGTGGCGCTGGATGCTCTTGAATTAAAAGGTGAGCTCACTTTTTTGAGATATTCTCCTAGATTGCGTTGGAATGTTGCTCTTGCCGGTCAGTCGGATGGGCTACACTCTTCGGGAGAAGTTTTGTGGAGGCATAAGGAGGGCACAGTAAAAGTTCGAGTTCGTGGGGAAATGGATTCGGGCCTCCAATTGCTATTTGAGTCCTCTCCAAATGATTTAAACGTACAGCTAAGGCAGGGCAATGCTGCTGCTTGGAATACACTTTACCCCATCTTTCTTCAGGTGTCTCAGCTACCCCTGCATGAGGTGTTGCTAAAAGAGGGGCAATGGAGTGCAGGGTTTAAACGCTTGGCTCAGGCCGAAAAAAGCTATTATGAAGGTGGTTTACAGGTAGAAAAAGGTTCTGTGGAGCTTCCTGGGGACGCAATTCTTCTGGAAGGCTTAGAGACTAATTTGCAGCTTGGCTTGCAAAAAAAACCATCTAGACAGGGATGGAAGGCTAAGGGAGAGGTTGCTTGGGAATCTGCAGCAGGTGCTGGATTAAAAGCTGTTGGACCACTTAAATCAGGTTCCCTAACCCTCTTTTTTGAAGAGCAGAAGCCATTACAGTTTATGGCTGACTTAAAGGGTGAAGATTGGCAGCTGAGCAACCACCCCTCTCAGGAATTGGCGGGTGAAGAGGCGAATCGTTTTCAGTTTAAGATCTCTACTCAGCGCTTAAAAAATCTGCTTCCTGATCCCTTGATTGGCTATCTTTCTAATGGTTTTACAAGTTGGTATGAAGGCTACTTGACCCTTTCAACTATAGGAAAAGAGCTTCTTCTTGAAACAACATGCCAACTGCCATTTTTAGCAGAAGTCGATCCCTTACTTTTGAGAGGCTCTTCTCGCTGGCTCTATAAACCCGAAAATCCAGTAGAAACCGGGATCAAACTTGGGCCATGGCATTTAAAAAATAGTCAGCTTTCAGTGGCTCTTCCGGAGGTTATCCATCCTTTCGAGTTCTCTCTCAATGGATTTCCAATTAAATTGACAGCGCAGGGGGAGATTAATGCCTCCTATCAATTTCCCGATTGGCAAATTAGCTATCTATTACACTCTCTTACAGCTGATCACCCCCTTTTTCAGCTGACTCTGCCTGAGTTGAAGAGGGAGGATTCGCTTGCCTGGGAGATGGGAGGACAATCGCTTGTATCGGCGCATCATAGCTCTCTTTTTTTACCTATTAGAGAGGCCACACTCTATATCAAACCACTTCAGTTAACCTGTGAGCAGCTTAACTGCGATATCTGGGGAGACCATCAGCTCTGGTTTTTTTCAGATTGCGAAGGAATTTGCCAAGGATTTTCATTCGTTGGAGATGCGCTCTTCTACAAAGGTAAAGAAGAGGCTGCTCCTTCGTTACAGCTGCAGATGACAACATTTAAGGGAGAGATAAAATCGATTCAGCATCTGTTAGCTGCCATGCAGCTACCTCAGCTAAATGTGTTTCAGGGGTTGGAAGGAGAGATTGTCTCTAAAGATCGAGGGTTAAATGCTCGTTTCACCTTTTATCCCGGTCACTTAGAGCATGAAATCGCCTGCACAGCTCTTCTTCAGCAAGGTTGCTATAAGCAGGATCGATGGCTGATAAAAGGGGTATCGACGGATTTGGATCTCAAAATGTCTCCTCAAGAATCCATGTTGACATGCCAAAGTGGTCAAGGGCTTGTCTCCCTTCCAGATCTTTCACTCTCCTACTTATTACTTCTCGATCTTTTGCAAATTCCATTAAAAGAGGGCTCTGTTGGAGCTGTCGACTTATCCCTCTTATCGCCTGCCGGTCAAATGATCTCGGAATTGTCTGGACAAACTAAGCGTGTTGGCGAGGAGCTAAATGTAGAGCTACACTCAAGAGGCCAAGCGAGCGAAAACGTCTCTTTCCCCCTTTTTATTCAACAGGCTGCTTTTAAAATGTCCTCTTCAGGTCTTACAATGTTTTCAGGTAGCGCACAATTTTACCTAAAAGCCCTGCCGCAGCTGATTTCAAAGTTTGATAACACCTTTTTCAACCCACTCTGGAGCGCGGCCTCGCCAATTCGACTCTCTTGGATGTATGAGCGTTTGAATGATCATTTAGACCTGGCCTTTTCTTCAGACTCACTAAGATGGGGAGCTAGAGAAGTCGCTCCTTTAGAAATGCAAATCTCCCGGCAAGGGGACTTATGGAGCCTTCGAAATAGTCGCTTGGGAGACGTTGGCTGTTCTGCAGATTGGATGCTGCAATCAGATGGGATACACGTTGCCTATTTGGAGCTCAATTGGAACGATCATCTGCATCTGATCGGGCATGGGCTCTTAACATGGCTTTCTCCTCTCTCTGAACTAACGATCGAGCGTTTAAACATTGATTCTAGCTACTTTTTTAAGCAAGTGAGCTTGGTCACGATCCCTTTTCAACATGAACTGACAGAACAGGTCAATCCTCTCCTTTTACAAGGAAAGGGAACCTTTGAGCCGCGGAATGAAAGCATTGCTTTCAATTTCACTCTCGACTCCCTCTCTTCTACACCTTTTTCCACGCAGCTATCTTTTACCCTCCTAGCTGACGATTCTTGGCTGAGTGAAGGCGTCTGGAAAGGGAGTGAAGCGTTAGACTGGAAGTGGAAGGCAACATCTTCTCCCACTTATCAGCTGCTACTATTTGCTCCTAAAGAAGAAAAACCTTTAGAAATGGTTTTTGAAAATAAGGGCGATAAGATTCTACTAAACAAAATGAAAGGCAACTTGTCTCCTTTTGAATTTAACTTATCCAAGATAGGAGAACATAATTCCAATTCGTGGCAAGGTGAAATCCATCTGGTCGCTTCAGCCAATCATCCCCTCATGCCTTCTCATTTTCGTAAGCTGAGCCAATCTTGGGGAATAGGCAAGGGATGGACTCTCTCAGGAAAATGGGATAACCAGGGATTTAGTGGCACTCTCTCAGGAAAACATTGCAACTTCCTCGGCCAGCGCCTAGCCCTCTGCAAAGCCCAAGTCGTGCATACTTTTCCTCATCTCCTTCTCCAACAAATCGAATTGAGTGATGCTGCCAGCTCGGTTGCCATTGAATCTCTATCCCTCTTCCCTATGCCTAATCAAGAGTGGAAAATTGAAATTCCTCACCTTTTGGCTAAAAAGTTGCGCTTCAAATACCTCAGCTCTCTCTCTCCTGTTTTTCAGGAGCTTGCATCCGTAGGCTCATTTAAGCAATTAGAGCTCTATCAGATCGAAGGAGTCACTTCACAACCAGACTCTTGGAAGACCTGTGGAAAATGCCTATTTCAAATCGATAGCGGCTCCCTCCTCCGTCACTCTCTCCTACAACCTTTTCATATTCCCGGTTTGACCCATGCCTGGGAGAGCTCCCTATTCATCCCCGTCTCGGGAAATGTTAGTTTTGAAATTCACTCAAAGAAACTGCATCTAAGAGAGCTTAAAGAGGTCTATAGTCAAGGAAAACTCTCTAAATTTAGCCTGGCTCCCAACTCCCTCTCTTCCACAATTTCAGCGAACGGAGACTTAGCTCTCTATATCCGCTTAAAACGGGAAGGACTCTTCCGCAAAAGCAGCGATACTCTCTTTGTCGACGTCACAGGGACAGTTAATGATCCTAAGATCCAATTCAAAAAAACAACCGAAGAGACCCTTTCAAATACCAGTAAAAACAACTAATATAAATAGGAAAAAGTATTAACTTAGGTTAAAAGACGAGAAAGAGCCTTGCCCATGCAAACAAGCATTGACTTTTAAAATTTAGAATTTCATATAGAATTTAAAGTGTCTCTGGAGTCGACCATTGGTCCGTCTCTATCAAAGGCTTAAAATACATAGCCTCCTCCCTCTTGCGCTTTTTTTTAGAAAAAAACAAAAAAGCGTTGTTCCAAATTCTCTCTTTTAGTAGATTTATGTGCACTTCAGCAAAACGAGCTGAAAGAATAGCGGCGTCAAAGAGCGCTGCAATGGTTGTTTGACAGTAAGAGAAAGGCAATGTGCATACACAAACGAAGAGCTTGTGCG
>CAZZJE010000130.1:0-7489 GCA_964654295.1 uncultured bacterium
GCAAAAGCATCCTAATACGCTGAAAGCCATTTTGACTCCTTTTCATAAAGAACAATGGGCCATAGGTGTGAAAAAGGGTAACCAAGCTCTCGTCCAGCAAATCAACCAATTTCTAGAAAAGTTTCGTAAAGAGGGAGGATTTGATCAGCTAGCTGATAAATATTTAGCTGAGCAAAAGGCTGCGTTCCAAAAACTTGGAATCCCCTTTATTTTTTAATGAAATACGTATTATGGATCCTACAGTTTTTGGTTGCCGGTTTGATTCTCTTTGGAATCTTCTTTGGCATCGAACAATCGTCTAATTGGGATGCTGTTTGGGCCTATCGCGAGCTTTTCTTTAAAGGCTGGCTTATCACCATTGGAATTTCATTAGCGGCCTTGATTTTAAGCTCGCTCATCGGTTTTATTGGAGCTTTATCGGAACGTTCCGATTTACCTATCATCGCGTTCTTCGCTAAAATTTATGTCGAGTTGATACGCGGCACTCCCCTACTTGTACAGATTCTCTTTTTCTTCTATGTCATTGCATACAATATTGGCTTAGAAAACCGCTATCTTGTTGGGATTATTATTTTATCCCTCTTCCATGGTGCCTATATCACCGAGATAATACGGGGTGGAATTGAAGCCGTTAGTGCAACTCAGCTGGAATCGGCTCGTGCAATTGGTCTTTCTCGATTTCAAATTTATCGCTTTGTAATCATCCCAGAAGCCATTCGCCATATTATTCCGCCAATAGCGGGACAATTTGCCTCAATTATTAAAGACTCCTCCCTTCTTTCGATCATAGGAATTAACGAACTGACTAACAGTACTCAACAGATTAATAGTGCAACGTATAGCACGTTAGAGAGCTATCTGCCTTTAGCGGTTGCCTATTTAATTTTAACGCTTCCCATTTCTCTCTGGAGCAAGCAATTGGAGAAAAAGTTCCAATATGAAACTTGAAATTAAAGGCCTAAAAAAAAGTTATGGTACTCATACTGCTTTAGAGCCATTGAATTTAACAGTATCAGATTGCCAAGCTTTGGTTTTACTTGGTCCTTCAGGAAGTGGTAAATCAACTCTTTTGCGTTTGATTGCAGGGCTTCAATATCCAGATGAAGGCTCTATTGTCATCGATGATGAACCGATTATTTTTGAAGAGAAACAACTGCTGAAGCATCGACGCAAACTAGGTGTTGTGTTTCAATCCTGGAACCTCTTTCCTCATCTGACGGCATTAGAAAATATTGTACTGCCTTTGCATCATGTCCAAGGTTTAAGCTTGGAGGAAGCTGAGCAGCGTGGTTTTGAACTTTTGAAGCGTTTTGAATTGGACTCGCATGCCCATAAAAAACCTTATACCTTGTCGGGAGGACAGGCACAGCGCGTCGCCATTATTCGTGCTGTCGCTGGACATCCCAAGATGTTACTAATGGATGAACCAACATCTGCACTCGATCCGTTTATGACATATGAAGTTTTGGAGCTAATTCTTGAATTAAAAAGAGAGGAGCACAATCTAATCCTGGCAACGCATCATTTTAGCTTTGCTAAAAAGTTGGCCGACCACGCGCTCTTTTTAGCGGACGGAAAGCTGCAAGAGACCGGAGCTGCAGATGAGGTTTTTGAGCGCCCACACTCCGCTTTAGCTAAGCGTTATCTAAAGACAATTTTGTCTTACTAAAACTACAACGATAAGCGGTCTACAGGCGAGCCTGATAATTTCAATAAGCTTATCGTTACATCGTTATATCGTTCTAATTTTTATTTGGAGCTTCTGCTTGGATATCGAACTGTCCAGCGAAAAATGATGAGGTTTTTGAGCGCCCACACTCCGCTTTAGCTAAGCGTTATCTAAAGACAATTTTGTCTTACTAAAACTACAACGATAAGCGGTCTACAGGCGAGCCTGATAATTTCAATAAGCTTATCGTTACATCGTTATATCGTTCTAATTTTTATTTGGAGCTTCTGCTTGGATATCGAACTGTCCAGCAAAAAATAACGATAAAAAGATATGAACGATCCAACGATAAGCGGTCTACAGGCGAGCCTATAATCTCAATAAGCTTATCGTTACATCGTTATATCGTTCTAATTTTATTTGGAGCTTCTGCTGGGCGTCGAACTGTCCAGCGAAAAATAACGATAAAAAGATATGAACGATCCAACGATAAGCGGTCTACAGGTGAGCCTATAATCTCAATAAGCTTATCTCGTTTATCTTGCTAAATTCCTGTTTTCTTTAAAAAGAACCTAGCGACCTGAAAATGTTTGCATAGGCCAAACCAATGTTACCCATCGCTTGCGCCATCGCATCTTCAGCGGCCACCTGAAGCTGTAGAGAATTTAGAACTCTTGTATAGTCTGCTAGGCCTTCTTGATATTGAAGAGTTGAAATGTCTACAGATCGTTTTGCATATTTAAAGCTCTGTTCCAAGTCGTTGGCCTCTTCTATCGATTTAACATAAAACGTCAAAGCATCTTCGACCTCTTTATAGGCTTCCAAGACTTGGTTGCGATACAAGGCGATGCCCTGATTAAGAATAGCAAATTGTTCTCTTATCCGATTCTCTAAACGACCATAGTTTAAAATAGGCCAGGCAAAATCTGGGCCATAAAAGAATGTCAGGCTATTGCGGCTAAATAAGTGTTTACCAGACCGATTAGCAGTCGTGTGGGTGTCAGTACCGCATTCTAAGCCAAGGAATCCAGTAAATGAAATACGTGGAAATAGATCGCTGACGGCTATTCCGACACGTGCATTTTGAGAAAACAAGAGATCTAAGCTGCGTTGCAAGTCGGGACGTTTGCAGAGAACTTCTGCCGGATATCCAATAGTTGCCTCAGTTGGAATGGATATAGGATTGGAATCTATCGTAAATTGGCAAAGAAATTCTTCTGGAGTCAGGCCAACCAAAATAGCAATGCTAGTCAAAGTTCGCTTAAGTTCTATTTCCAAGCTTGTCCGCTGAGCTTGAGTCTCTCTCCACAAGGTGACAGCTTGAGCATAGTCCAGTTCGGATTCATACCCCTCTTCCCAACGCACTTTGGCAATCTCAGCACTACGGCGCTGGGCTGCAATGTTATTTTCCAAAATGGCTATTCTGTTTTGAAATGTTTTATGTTGGATATAGGCTAAAACAATATCTGAAACAAGAAGCCGTTGCACATCGAAATAATCATCTTGCGTAGCCGCATATTCTCCATATGCCGCTTGCACGCCACGATAGAAGCGCCCCCAAAAATCTAGTTCCCAGGCAATACTTAGGCCTAAAATTCCATCTCCAAAGTCGCGATCTATCCCTAACGTATTAGGAGCATTTGCACTGATGTGCCTTCTTATAAAAGAGCCTTCTAATTGTTGTGTTTGGGGAAAATATTCTCCAATGGCAAACCCCAAATTTGCCCGAGCTGCAATAATTCGATAGGCTGCTGCTTCTAACGTATAATTTTCCTGTAGGGCATATTCCACTAGCGTGTTTAAGGTTTCGTCGTGGAAATGATTCCACCATGAACCAATTTCCACGTTTGGATTCATGGCAATGCGAGCCGACTGCTCTGTCCATGATTCTTGCACAGGAGCTTCGGGAGATCTGAAATTCGGTCCAACAGGAAAACATCCTGTTAAAAATGATAAGGTGATGATCGGAATGAGTGCTTTTTTCATGAACTAGTCTCCACAGCTGGAGGCTGCAAACGGTAGATAATTGTGTAAAAAAGAGGAACGGCAAAAAGAGTTAAAAACGAACCAATCGTTAACCCTCCCATAATCGCAACAGCCAATCCCATCCAAAAGACATCTTGTAACAAAGGAATCACTCCAAGAACCGTTGTTGCAGCAGCTAACATGACCGGCCTGGCTCTGCATATTGCTGCTTCTATAATGGCATGATAAGGATGCATTCCTTTAGAGAGATTTTCATTACAAGCATCAAGCAAAACCACAATATTTTTATTCATCATTCCCGCCAAGCTCATAGCACCCAAAAGGGCCATAAATCCAAATGGCACATTAAAGAGAAGGAGCCCTGCAGTTACTCCAATCAAGGCAAAGGGAATTGTTAGAAGAATCACAGCAATGGGCCTAAAGTCATTAAAGGTGAATACAAGACACAATAAGATTACGATAATTGTAGGAGCGATTCCTGGAAGAAGCTGTGCTTGTGCTGTTTTACTGCTATCCTCCTCTCCATCCCAAAATAAACTGTAACCTTGAGGAAGCGGGTAGTCATTGATCTCGTTTGTAACGCTCTTTTTTAAATCTGCAAATGTTGATGTTAAGATGGGAGAACCTTGGATGGCGACCTGCCGTTGTCTATCCCAACGCAGGATATAGGGCTCTTGCCATTGAAAATCTGTTTGGCTGCTTACCTGTGAAAGTGGAACGGAAGTGACTGTATTTTCTCCTCGAACAGGTAACAGCTCTAAATGAGATAACAGTGACTCCCTCTCTTCTTCACTATTTCTCCATTGGATATTATAAAGCTTATTTTTTTCACGGTAGAGCCCGATATTCAAGCCATCATATCCGCGTTTAAGAGCGTTGGCGACATCTTCTCGCGAAATATTCGCAGAGCGCGCTCTCTTTTGATCATAGTCGACTTTAAGTTGCCTAGTGGGATTCATGATGTCGAGTCTCCAATCCGTGCCTAAAGGAGACTTTTTAACTTGTGCCAACAGGTCTGATCCTAGATGTCTCAACTCACTTAGGTTCGCATCATAAGGACCTAAAACCCTCAATTCAAATTTCCACGCGTCTCCTGGTCCAACGTTATATTTTCTGATACGCACTAAGGCTTCAGGAAACTCATTGGTCAGCCATTGAGAGTTTTGGGCAATGAATGGATCGATATCTTGATAACTTTTAAAGTTAATAATTAACTGGCCGTAGTTTGAATAGATGAACTCAGGATCAACAGGTAGGTAAAATCTCGGTGGCCCGGCTCCAATAAAACTTGAAACAGATTCTACGTTTTCAGCTCCCTGGAATTTTTTTTCCATAATATTCGTTTTAGCAGCAACTTCGTGAATAGAAGTTCCTGCAGGAGCCCAATAGTCAACCATCAGTTGCGGCCGTGTGGAATAGGGAAAAAAGAGCTTTATAACGTATTGAAAGCCAACGAAACATAGCCCTAAAGAAATAAGAAGAACACAAACGGATAGCAAACGATGGCGCAGGATCAGGTTAATGAATTGGCGAAACCGGTGAAAAAAAGGAGTATCAAACTCATCTGTTTGTGTCTCTTGTTTTTTACTGTCAAGAAGCCAAAGACATTGCTGAGGAGTCATTAAAACAGCAATAAACCAGCTGATCATCAAAGCCACTCCAACAACAATGAATAGAGTGCGGCAATATTCTCCTGTTGAACCTTCGGAAGCATAAATAGGATAAAAAGACATGATGGCAATGATCGTAGCAGACAGCAACGGTAAAGCCGGTGTCGCTGTGGCTGCAACGGCTGCTTGAACTCTATCCATGCCTCTACGCAAGTTAACAGCGATGCCATCCGCCACAACAATTGAGTTATCCACCATCATTCCCATTGCAATAATCAACGCGCCTAGGGACATGCGTTCTAACGGAATTTTCATGAAATACATATAGAGAAAAGTCGCGAAAATGGTGAGAACGAGGCCAAGGCCAATAATTCCTCCCATGCGAATTCCACTGGGGATAAGTAAAACGACCAACACGATGATGATCGATTCAATCATACTTAAAACAAACCCGGAGACAGATTCGTCGACAACAGTCGATTGCCAAGAAATTTTGTGCAGTTCGACACCAACTGGCAACTCACTTTTTATCTGATTTAACTTTTCATCGATCTGTCTGCCTACTTCTACAATATTGCTATCTTCCGTTCCTGCAATCTGAATTCCAATCGCTGGAATTCCATTAAACTTCATGATTTTTACTGGTGGATCTTGATAGCCAACAGAAACTTTTGCAATATCTCCTAACGAAAACTTATTTTTTTCATTTTTTTCTATTTCTTGAACAAATGAGCTCGCTCTATTTTTTGTCGTTTTTTGTTTAACAAGAGCTTCTTGAATAAGGTCATTTGTTTTGGGCTGGATGATCAACTCTTCGATTTCAGCAGGAGTTTTAAACTCTCCTGAAAGATGCATAGGATATCTCATGTCGCCTTGATCGACATTTCCCGCATTAACAACCATGTTTTGTTTGGTAAGTAAGCTATGGATCGTTTGAGGAGAGAGACGCAGCTCGGATAACTTTTGATTGGAAATATCTAAATGAATCACACGCTGTTGGGTTCCCCATAAATCAATACGTGCAATGTTAGGGACCAAGTAGAGTTTTTTCTGAATTTTTTCTGCAATTTCTTCTAGCTCTGCATGGGAAAAGCCATCACCTGTTATGCCGAGCAAGAAGCCAAAGACAAATCCAAAGTCATCAACGACTCGAGGAGCTTCCACACCAGGAGGCAAAGAAGAAGCGGTGTCGTTGACTTTTCGACGCAATTCATCCCAAACCTGAGGTAAATCTTTTGCCCAATAGCGATCTTTGATATCCACTTTAATATAGGAAAGTCCCTCGCGAGACATCGAATAGATGTGTTTAACTTGCGGGAGCTGATGAATAGCTGTTTCTAGCCGATCAGTAACTTCTTGCTCTACTTCCTCTGGCGTAGCTCCTGGATATTGGGTGATCACTAAAGCGGACTTCACACTAAAGGGAGGATCCTCTAGTTGCCCAAGAGAAAAGAAGCTGAAGATTCCACCAAACACGATGATGGCGGTAATCAAAATCATGACAGCTTTGTACTGCAAACCAAACTCAACCAATTGCTTCATGATTTTGGTTGCTCCGCGTCAAACTTAACTTTTTGTCCTTCTTGTAAAAAGCTCGTTCCAGCGATGACAATTCTTTCTCCTGAACTAAGCCCCTCTTGAACGATCACGTAATCTGCTTTATTCGTGTCGCTAATTTTGACAGCTTTTTTGTGGACACTTTCTGTATTGGGATCAACCACCCAAACATAGGTCACTTTTCCATTTTCAGTGAATATGGCAGATTTAGGAATCTTAAACGTATGACTTGCATGTTCAGTTGTACGAGTAATAAAGGCTCTTCCGCTCATACCGGCTAAAAGAGAAATTTCCATAGGAACGCGATGCAAAGTTAGAGTAACAGGATAAGTTTGGGTCGTACTAGAAGCTTCGGTTCCAATCTCTGTAACGGATGCATTAAAAACAGTGTCAGGAAAAGCGTCTAAACGAACTTCAAACTGCAGTTGGTCTCTCTCTTCTAAAATGGCATTCATATACTTTTCAGGGACATTAATCTCCATTTCACGATCGGAAATATCCATTAATCGTAAAACGACCTGCTTAGCACTCACCTGCTCATGATTCTCCACATAAATAGCAGCAACAACGCCGTCAAACGGAGCCTTTAACGAAGTGTAAGAGAGATCATCAGCTGCTTTATCAAAGTCGCTTTGGGCAATCGTTAATTCAGCTCTTAGCTGATTAA
>CAZZJE010000131.1:0-7479 GCA_964654295.1 uncultured bacterium
AGTTGATTTAAGTGGTTTTTTTGAAAAAAGTTAGGGTGAACTTCCGCTCCAAATATTCTTTCCTATTCTTATTACATTCCAAACGGCATTCCAGGTAAACCTGGAAAGCCCGGGATGTTAGGCATGCCACCTGGCAATCCTTGAGGCGTTTGCGCTTCTAATTGCTTAAGCGCATCTTGATAAGCTGCTTTAATTAAATCTTGTAGCCCTTCCACATCTTCAGGATCAACGCAATCTGGCTTAATGATAATTTGCTTCATCACATGCTCACCCGTTAAAGTAACGGTAACAAGGCCATTTCCTGCGCTGCCTGTCACTTCGGTCGATTGCATGCGGTTTTGCATCTGGCTAAACTGCTCCTGAAGCATTTTCGCCTGCTTTTTCTTCTTAGAAAATCCTGAGCCCATAGATAAATCTCTTACGGTTAATTTTTTGGTCGACGTTGAATAGATCCTTCCAGCTCCACAGCCGCAAAACTCAGGAGAGTATCATAGACATATGGCGAACGTGTTAGTGTTGGCTTAGATACTGTTATTTGAGTAGAGGCTGTGCTAGAAACTTCTTGCTTGATGGAAACTGTTTTGGCTGCTTCAGCTGGAACGGGAATCGATTCAGTTACAGACTCTCTGATCTGCTCAGTTACTTTTATAACAGGCGCCTCTTCCTTAACGTTGTTCGAATGGCTAAGAGTCGGTTCAATAGGCTGTTGAATCGCTAAGGGCTCAATTTTAGAGGCCGGCGCAATTAGCGTCTCTTTAGAAAAGCGCTCTTCTAGTTCCTGCAGGCGCCGAATCAATTGAGGAAGCGTGACGCGCTGATGAGAGCGTAAGATTTCTAATAGCAGAGCTTCTAGTGCAATTCTAGGAGAGGGGAGTGTACGAATACGTGCTTGTGCAGCGATAAGTGTATCGATAATCCATAGGCATTGCTCGGGTTGATAGAGTGCAGCTGAAGTAACATAGCGCTGACGATCAGAAGCGGAAAGTTGAGCTAATGTGCTTTGCGGACCACATACTTTGACGACTAAAATGGTTCGGAAGTGATCCATTAAACTCTCTACAAAGTGAACCAGATCTTTCCCTTGAGAAAAAAGCTGCTGAGCAATTTCAAATGCCACACCATAGTTTCCCTCTTTACCCGCCGAATCTAAGGTAAATAAGATGTCTCGTGGCATAATCCCAAGTAGATCGGCAACGTTAGCCGCACTTAACGATTCGCCATGGAAAGCTAGCATCTGATCAAGCAGCGACTCCGCATCCCTTAATCCTCCTTCAGCTCTCTGCGCAATCAGCTGCAATGCCTCTTCTTCTACCTTGGCTGAAACCTCTTGGCAAATTCTATGCAACTTGGAAACAATGGCCTCTATAGGAATGCGATTCAAATTGAACCGTTGGCAACGACTTAAAATGGTTGGCAAAACCTTGTGCGACTCAGTAGTAGCAAAGATAAATTTGACGTTTGGAGGGGGCTCTTCTAATGTTTTCAAAAGAGCATTGAACGCCTCTTTTGTTAACATATGCACTTCGTCAATAATATAGACCTTGAATTTGCCGCCCGCACTGGCATAGCCAACCGTCTCATTAATCTGTCGAATGTCATCGATTCCTCGGTTGGAGGCTCCGTCGATTTCAATGACATCTAATGAATAACCAGAAGCAATCTCTTTACAAGAGGGACATTGGTTGCAAGGTTCTATCTCATTGTTTAAATTGCTGCAATTCAGTGCTTTAGCCAGCAAACGCGCTAAGGTTGTCTTCCCTGTTCCCCTAGAACCACTAAAGAGATAGGCATTCGCTGTACGGTTTAAACGAATCGCATTTTTTAATGTTGTCACAATCGCTTCTTGCCCCAAAACATCCGCAAATGTTTGGGGTCGATAACGACGAGCGATGACTTGATAGCTATTATTCATAATTGTGCAGAAGTTGTCTTATCGTTAAAATCATGCCTTCATTAAGAATATCTGACAAGGCTATTCCTTACTGAAGAGCCTGCCATGCATCCTTAACAATCGTTTCAATTGAGGGATATTCAGGCTGCCATCCTAAGAGCTGATACGCCTTAGCTGCATTTGCAACCAAATAGGGAGGATCTCCCTCTCTACGACCGCTCTCAATAATCTCCAGCGGCATCCCTGTCACCTTTTCCACCGCCATCGCAACTTCTCTTACACTAAATCCTAACCCATTTCCCAAATTAAAAACTTGACTCTCTCTGTTTTTTATCAGACTTTCTGTCGCCAGCAGATGTGCCCGAGCTAAATCCCAAACATGAATGTAGTCACGCACACAAGTGCCGTCAGCTGTCGGGTAATCGCTACCAAATATGGTTAGGCGTCCCGCTCCCGTTAAAAATGTGCGTAATATAATGGGAATCAAGTTGGTTTCCACTTTAGAATAATTCTTAATCTCACCCTCCGGATCTCCTCCAGCTGCGTTAAAATAGCGCAGGGCAATCGAACGAAACCCATAGGCTCGATCATAATCTTGCAGCACGCGCTCTACCATCCATTTACCTTCTCCATAGGGATTAATCGGATGGCATGGATGATCTTCCGATATTGTTGGCGTAAGGGGATCTCCATAAACGGCAGCGGAAGAGGAGAAAACTAAACGCATGCAGCCATAGTGCCGCATGACATCTAATAATTGTAACGTATTCACAACATTATTTTTATAATAGCTAGCCGGATCTTTAACGGAATCACCTACCTGTATTAAGGCAGCTAGATGCAAAACGGCATCGAATGGGCCGTAGGAAAAGAGATGATGTAAATCTTCTAAAGAGCCAATATCGCCCGTTAAAAGAAGGCCTTTATGTACATTACGTGCATCGCCTCGACTCAAGTTGTCGAAGACAACAGTTTCGTAACCTGCTAAATTTAAACATTTATTGACGTGGGAGCCAATGAAGCCCGCACCACCGATAATCGCAACCTTTAGTTTTGCATCCATTTAAATCCTTATGCCAAATTAAATTAAATACTCACTTAGATTAGCATAGAATTTGAGGCAATGCTTGAGAAAAATCGTTGAATCGACCATGCTAACATTTAGTCTCCCTCAAGACACTTTCGGATGACACGTATTTATGCAGGAGCCTTCGAACGAAATTAAAGAGCCGCCGGATTGGCAGAATACCAGAGAAAAGGGATTCTTCGACCGAAGTCGAGGCGTTCGTTTTCTCATCACGCTTCTCTTTATTCTCAGCCTATTTTTTTATTTGCACCTACGCGAAGTACCTGTTGAAATCTTAGAAATCAACAGTGTCGCTCCCGGCTATATCGTTGCCCAAGTCGATTTTCAGTTTTATGACGAAGAGGCGATGGTTATTTTAAAGCAGGAAGCCGTTCGCGATGTAGGTAAAATCTATAACCTCAGCGATAAGGAGATCCGGCAGAGGAGAGCAGATTTTGAAAATAGCTTGGTTGCAAACCAGGAGTGGCGATCACTTGTTCCCAGCACTAGCTATGAGGAGATGTATAAAGCTGGTGAGGGGTTAGAAAAAGTGTTGCAGCAGATGCGCTTTACCGATCCGCGTACATTAAGTAAAATGCAAAAGCTGGCTGTTCCTGCAAATAACTACTTGGTCTATACGCCAGCTGATCTCAATGAACCGCAACCTCTTCCCAACTCCATCTGGGATTACGCCAGCCAAACAGCCTTTGCCGATATGACCCTTCAGCCTGCTGCAGAAAATTTTATCATTCAATTTTTTCGCAATAAAGATTGGAAATTAGAAGAAGATATTCCTGCTCAGCGCTCTTTAAGACGCCTTGTTCAGTCGCAGGTGCCTGAAAAATATACCTCTGTAAGTGCTGGAAGCCGTATTGTTGACCAGGGAGAAAGGGTAACAGCCCGCCATGTCGCTATGTTACAGGCGATGAAAGAGGCGATGGGAGATAGCCGAAATCTTTGGCATCCTTTGACTCTGCTAGGCACTCTTATGCTCTCACTGATTCTATCTGGAATCTTTTTGTGTTATATCTACTACTACTACACCCCTATTTTCCTTTCCAATCGCAATTACTTCCTCCTAGTCACAATCTTAGTCATCACAATCCTTCTCTCCAAAGCAGCCGAATTTTTCTTAATTAACTCCCACAGCCATATTTCTGATTTAATCCGCTATCCTCTTTTTGTTCCCTTTAGTGCTATTTTAACGGGAAGCCTTCTCAATCCAGCTGTCGCCACTTTCTTAAGTGGATTTTTAACGATTACGATGGCGATTGCATTAGCTTTTGATAACCAAAGTTTTATGATTGTTAACCTGGCGGGAGCTATGGTGGCGGTCTTAAGCTCTCGCTCCTTAAGACGTCGTAAAGAAATTTTTATCGTTTGTTACAAAGCCTGGCTCGCCTGTGTCGGTGTGATTATGGCTCTTCACCTTTATCATAACGATTTCTCCAGTACTCAAACTTTTTCAGATCTATTAAGTTCCGGCATCTTCATGCTCTTAACGGCTGTTTTAGTTGTTGGCATCTTGCCGCTCTTGGAATCTCTATTTCGTATCATGACTAACGTCTCTTTGATCGAATATATGGACCCCAATAACGATCTTTTGCGCCGCCTAAGTATAGAAGCACCAGGAACTTATCAACACTCTGTGATCGTGGGTAATCTCTCAGAAGCAGCAGCAATTCGCATCGGAGCAAACGGCCTCTTTTGCCGTGTCGCTGCGCTCTACCATGACATTGGTAAGATTGCAACACCGCAATATTTTACGGAAAATCAAGCCAATGGGATGAATATCCATCAGCTCTTAACTCCTAAAGAGTCCGCCCATGTCATCATCGCTCATGTGAGCGAAGGTGTGGCTATGGCTCGCAAAGCGGGTTTACCCGAGCAGTTTGTCGATATCATCAAAGAGCATCATGGCACCACTCTTGTCTATTTTTTCTATCGAAAACAGTTAGAAAAAATGGGTCATGACTCTTCTCAAATTGATGAGTCTGAATTCCGCTACGCCGGGCCAAAACCCCACTCCAAAGAATCTGGCATCATCATGATCGCCGATTCACTAGAAGCTGCTTCACGCTCTCTAGAACAAATTAATGAGCAGGCGCTTACCGACTTAGTCAATCGATTAGTAAAAGAAAAAGTAGAAGATGGCCAATTCGACGATTGTCTCTTAACGTTCGAAGAGATGGCAATTGTTAAAACAACGCTCGTACGTACCCTTTTAGCCTTTATGCATGCACGAGTAAAATATCCGACACGCGATATAAAACGTGATGAGGTCGCCTTCTTTGAGAATAACCGAAAAAAATATATTAAAGATGATGGATAAAACCGGGCCAAGAACCACTTTTCATCGTGCAGTTGTGACGGGTGCAACTTCAGGCATCGGCCTAGAACTCTCACGCTTGCTGGCTCAACATCAAACTCCACTTCTTCTCGTCGCTCGCTCCCAGGAGTCTTTAAAACAGGTTGCTCAAGAGCTTCATTCAGCAGTTCCTGTAGAGACATTGGCTGTCGACTTAACTTTGCCGCTAGAAAGAGAAAAACTTGTCGCCTATATCCATCAGCACTCTCCCGATCTGATCATCAATAACGCAGGCTTTGGATTATATGGAGAAGCGTTAGAATATTCTTCTAAGAAGCATTTAGATCTGATAGAATTAAATGTTTCATCTCTATTGGAATTAACCTTAGAGGCCGTTCGCACATGGCGAACTCAAGAGATGAAGGGAGTTGTTATCAATATATCTTCTGCAGCTGATGAGCTGCCGTTTCCACTTTTATCCACCTATGCCGCTTCAAAAGCTTTTGTCACTCGATTTAGCGAATCGTTCGATTATGAATGCATCCCTTACGGCATTCGAATTCTTGCCGCCTGTCCGGGAGTGGTCCAGACAAACTTTCGCCAGCGAGCCGGTGGTGCTGCGGAATCAACAACGGCTGGTGCTGGCAGGCCAATGAGTGCCCTTTTTGCAGCTAATGAAATATGGAAGCAGCTACAAGCAGGAACTCAAACGCACTATTTTGATGGTAGATATCGTTTTTTAAGGCGCTTAGCGA
This sequence comes from uncultured bacterium, assembly GCA_964654295.1. GTDB lineage: Bacteria > Chlamydiota > Chlamydiia > Chlamydiales > JABDDJ01 > CAZZJE01. Next base: position 6,021 of record CAZZJE010000131.1, read on the forward strand.
TGCTTATTCCAAGAAGATGGGTTGCTGCGATTAACCGGCATGCCATTGAACAATTTCATCCTATTAGCCCTTTTTTAAAAATTCCTGTAAAAGAATCATAGGTTTTAATCCTCCATAAGGCAACTTTATATGATGTCCAGTTTTTCCGATTTCGCTCTTGATCCTGCTATCTTAAAATCTTTAGATAAAATGGGGTATAAAGATCCCTCGCCCATCCAAGCGGAAGCGATTCCTCACATCCTGGCTGGTAGAGACATCATCGCCTTGGCTCAAACAGGTTCAGGTAAGACAGCAGCCTGTATGATCCCCATCTGCCATCAGGTTGACTTAAACAACAGTGCCATCCAAACTCTTGTTGTTGTTCCCACGCGGGAATTGGCATTGCAATATGCCGTGGAAGCTCAAAAAATAGGAAAGGAGCGCGGGGTTAAAGCTTTTGCTCTCTTTGGTGGAGAAGACCCAGGGCTGCAACAAGCGAAGCTTAAAGCAGGAGCTCATGTCCTTGTCGCTACTCCCGGTCGATTAATCGATTTTATCTATTCACGCTCTATCGATCTAACCGAGGTGAGGCAGCTGATCTTAGATGAAGCCGATGAGATGCTTAGCATGGGATTCGATGAGGATCTCGAATTTATCATCCAATGCCTAATCCATAGCCATCAAACACTCCTTTTTTCTGCCACTATGCCACAGCAGATTCGTAAGCTTGCTCGCACCTATATGCAAAATCCCTTGGAAATCACACTAAACATCAAGCAAACGACTCCTAATAAAATCTTACATCAAGCCTTTTTTACCTCTCCTCACCATAAAGAAAAAGATTTGATCGGATTAATTGAAAAACTGACACCTAAGCAAGCAATTGTTTTCTGCGCTTCACGGGATCAATGTGAACGGGTCTCTTCTGCTCTTAAACGTAAATTTCCAGAGACAGATTACCTCCATGCCGGCATGAGCCAAGATCTAAGGCGCCTGATCACAAATAAATTTCGAAATGGAAAAATCCAATACTTAGTTGCAACAGATGTGGCGGCACGCGGATTAGACTTCTCAAATCTTTCCCACGTCTTTCTTTATGAGCTTCCGGAAGATCCAGAAGTCTATGTTCACCGAGCAGGAAGAACAGGGCGTGCCGAGCGAGAGGGACATGTTGTCTCGCTGGTGACAGAAAGGCAATTTGCTTCTTTAAAACGCATCTTAAAGCTGATTAATCAAGAGGCTGAATGGATTGGGGCTGCGCCCGACTCTTTTCATAAGCCACCAGCTAAAAAGTCCTTTCGCCCAAAAAGGCCGCCTAAACGTGTTTAATAATGAAAAGAGCTAGGTTCATAGTAGGCCTCGAAGAGGCTAGTACAATTATAGGCCAGGCCGTAAGGCCTTAGCCTTATCTTTCTGTATGTTTGGTTTAAAAAACTGGGACTAAAGAGTATATGGAGTGCGGCGACTTGTCGCCGCTTTT
>CAZZJE010000132.1:0-7471 GCA_964654295.1 uncultured bacterium
CGTCGCAAAAGTATGGGTGGCTCTCCCCCAAATTGATGCGCATATTAGCCGCACATCTCATGCCTATGCATTCGACCGGATTCAAGCGATTGAGCGTAACATCTTGCGTTTAGGCGTCTATGAGCTGCTGATGGATGAGCAGATTCCTCCTAAAGTGGCGATTAGTGAAGCGATGAGGCTTTCGAAAAAGTTTGGAACTCCAGAGTCGGTTCTATTTGTAAATGCCATTTTAGATGCCATTTATAAAGAGTCGCGTGGGGAGGCGGTTGATCAGAATCATGTGCGCCAAGCAACCGAAGCCTTTGTTGCCAGTGAAGAGGTTGCTAAGCAGGCATCACAAGAGCAAAAATTATCTGCTGAAGAGGAAGAGCATGAAGAGTGAGAGTGTGCAAGAGGCCCCTTCCACTTTTCAAACAAACGTCCCATTAAGCCGCTACTCTACCTTTGGGATTGGAGGAGCGGCCAAATTATTTTGTGATATCCAAACTGCTGAACAGATGCAGCAAGCCATTCTCTATTGCAACCAGGAGAAAATTTCCTATTTAGTGTTAGGAAAAGGATCCAATGTCCTGTTTGACGACCGCGGATTTGATGGAGCGATTCTCTACAATCGTATTGGCGGCATAGAATGGCAAGGTGAGGGAATCGTTCAAGTAGGCAGCGGATATAGCTTTGCCCTCTTAGGAAACCAGACAGCGCGACAAGGCTTCTCTGGCTTAGAGTTTGCCTCTGGTATCCCAGGTAGCGTTGGCGGTGCCGTCTTTATGAATGCAGGCGCCAATGGGCAGGAAACAGCTGACACCTTAGTTTCCGTAGATTATATCAATCGGCAAGGAGAGCGCTATCTGCTCGATCGAAAAGGGATCGAATTTGGCTATCGCTACTCTAGTTTTCATGAATGGGCAGGTGCGATCGTTGGCGCAACTTTTGCTCTAAAGAGCTCTTCTGATGCAAGACAGCGGCAATTGGATTTAATTACTTATCGAACCAGCACGCAGCCCTATCAAGATAAGTCAGCAGGCTGTGTCTTTCGCAATCCACCTTCGCTATCTGCTGGAGCGCTGATCGATCGCTCGGGACTGAAGGGCTTTTCAATCGGTGGAGCAGCAGTCTCTGAAAAGCATGCAAACTTTATTATTAACCGTGGTCAAGCGACGGCGTTGGAGACTTTAACTTTAATCAGCCATATCCAGCAGACAATCTTTGACCAGCATGGGATCTGGCTTGAGTGTGAAGTACGCTGCATCCCTTATCAGCTGGAGTCTACATGAGTGCAACTGAACCTGTTCTCTTTCGGGCCGATCTCCATTGTCACAGCAGCTGTTCGGATGGAACAGCCTCTCCCGAAGAGCTCATTAAGTTAGCCACTCAAAAAGGACTGCATGGCCTTGCCATCACTGACCATGACACGATCGCAGCCTACAATCTCCTGCCTCTCACTGGCCATCCCCTCACACTACTCACTGGTATCGAATTTTCAGCTTATGAACAGGGCGTCAGCGTCCATGTCCTTGGATATTCTTTTATCCCTAATGCTCCTTCGGTGCTAAAACTTTGCCAAAGACATCAAGAGCGACGCAGAAACCGCAATAGAGCCATCTTAGATCGCTTAAACGCTGCTTCGATGCCTATCACAGAAGAAGAGCTTGTGCAGCTAGAGGTACCAGAGTCTCATAAAACAATTGGAAGACCTCATATTGCCTTAGCCATGGTTAAACGCGGCTACGTGGCTACAGTTCAAGAGGCCTTTCGGCTCTACATTGGAGATGGAAAAAGCTGTTTTGCGATGGGAGAGCAGATTAGTGTCACGGAAACGATTAGAGCGCTTCATGAAGCCAACGGCTTTGCTGTGTTGGCCCACCCCCATCTCATATCTAGTGGAGCCTTTGTCAACGAAGTGATGCAGCTGCCATTTGATGGAATCGAAGGCTATTATGGAACCATTCATAATGATCGTCAACATCAGCGCTGGATTAAAAATGCGGAACAAAAGGGTCTCTTTGTCACTGGCGGCTCGGACTTTCACGGAGATATCAAGCCGAATATTCAGCTGGGAGCCTCTTGGACGCAAGGAGTCGTTTTTAAACTGTTAGAGCAGCGCTTGAAAGAAAACTTGGATGCGACGCGTTAGAAACGGTTGAAAGACGAAGAAGACAACAGAGACAGATATGAAAAATAGATCTAACCAGCTTCCTTCTTTAATTGAACGTCTTTACTCTCTCAATCGCTCACGAGGTATCCAATTAGGTTTAAAAGTGATCCAGCAATTAGACGAGCTGCTGGGGTACCCCTCGCGCCAATTTCGCTCTATTCATGTCGCGGGTACAAATGGAAAAGGTTCTGTCTGCACGATGTTAGCAGCGGCTCATCAGGCCGCAGGCTTTAAGACAGGTCTCTTTACTTCGCCTCATCTGCATACTTTTCGAGAGCGAATTCGGATTAATGGCGTCCCTATCAGCGAAGAGTGGGTAGAGAAACATTTGACCCGTTTAATGGATGTATGTGACCAGAAAGCAATTCCAGCAACCTTTTTTGAGCTGACAACCGCTTTAGGTTTTCTAGCTTTTGCAGAGATGGAAGTAGACATTGCCGTGATTGAAGTCGGTATTGGAGGGCGCTTAGACGCCACAAATATTATCCATCCTGAACTTTGTGTGATCACATCGATTGGATTAGATCATTGTGAGATACTTGGAGAGACGGTCGAAAAGATTACGCTTGAAAAAGCGGGTATTATCAAACCCAAAGTTCCTGTTGTGATTGGCCCGCAAGTTCCCTATTCAGTTATTGCTCCCTTTGCTCAGAAACTCGCTAGTCGTATCACGCAAGTTCACGGAACTTTTGAAAGTTATCTTGAAGAGAATCAAGCGATTGCCAAAGAGGCAATGGAACAGCTTGGTTTACCTAAAGAGGCCATCAAACAAGGATTGCTTAAACGGCCCAGTTGCCGCTTAGAACTCTATACAAGCCAAGAGCTTAGCAAACACACATCCCATCCTCTGCCCGATTCCATTGTTTTTGACGTGGCTCATAACCCTGCTGGCATCGAGCAGCTGGTTAAAGCCCTGGCTAAGTTTCCCAATAAAAGATGGCAGCTCGTGTGTGGATTTTCACGTGATAAGGAGATCCGCAGCTGCATTCGCACTCTATTACCCCACGTGACACATGTCTACCCTGTCGCTGCAGATAGCCCTCGCAGCCTACCAGCAGACGAGCTCGTCCAGCTATGGCAAGAGGAGGGGATGCCAAAGGAGCGCATTTCCTATTCGGCAACGAAAGAAGAGACTTTTGCAATGGCACTTGAAGGGGCTAAAGAGGCTGGTGACTCCCTGCTCGTTTGTGGAACCTTTTTGATCATGACGCCAATCTTTCAATTTTTGAATCTTCCTTGTGATGCTGATCCTCTAATGATTCAAGAGATGCGGATTGGTGCTTAAATTTGTGATTTAGGCTTTTTACGTTTCTAATTATTTTTTTCCACCACAGAGAGCACAGAGAGCGTTCTGAGGGTACAGAAGTCATAGCCTAAGAGACGATTTAACCAGCGTTTAGAAGAGTAGGCTCCATGCAAAGCAGCATGGGTCATATTGAAACCAATTAGGCCAATGAGAGAGCCGATACCAGCATAAAGGCTTAAAGCTCTCTCACTGTTATTATGGAATCCTAAAATTAATTTGACAACGTGAGAATTTGATTTAATCTAAAGAACAAGTTGTCCCAAATTGCTTAGGTTGGCAAAATCCATAAAAAATTTCACATAGAAAGGAGCAGCAATGGTACAGACAATTTATAGTGCCGAAGTTTTGGGATTTCTTGTCGCTGTACTCATCTTTGTTGTCGCTCTCTTTTGTATTGCACGTGGATGGGGGAATTTGCTTACAACCTTTATTCTCCTTCTTTTTTCTCTCTTTGCTGGTTTTGCCGTTGCAAACCAAGAGATTATTCGAGCCTATATTCAGGGAACATTGACGAAATCGGATGTTTCTCGGGAAGAATTCGACCAACTTAAGCAAGAGGTCGAGCAGCTGAAAAAACAGAATTCTACCACTCACTAGACGGACAATATGCAATCAAACCAGGCTGAGCTTCCATTTAGCCCCAACCAAATTGTCGCCCGATATGAGCTAGGAAACACCTATTTCCATTTAATTAGAGGCAATCTCCTACTCAGCAGCTGCCAAGTAATTGTCAATCCTAGCAATCTCTTCTTAAGACCTGGAGGCGGCGTCTCTGGAGCAATCTACCACTCTGCTGGCCACAATCCTTTTCAAGAGTGTGCCGATATTCTCCATGCCTTAAATAAGTCACAACTTGAAGTAGGGGAAGTGGTTTTAACAGGAAAGGGCCACTTGCCTAATCCCAACACTCAAGCGATTACACATGCTGTCGGTCCAGCTCAAGAGAATCCAGAGCGCGAACTGAGGCTTCATCAAGCCTATCAAAACTCCTTAAAAATTATTTCTAGCCTAGATAAAGAGGATCATAAATCTAACCCTGTCAAAGGAAAGCTCTTTACCTCGATTGCTTTTCCCTCTATTAGTACAGGAATCTTCCTCTATCCCCTACACGAAGCCTCTCTCATTGCCATTCATTCCATTAAAGATTTTTTGACTAAGCAAAGCAGCAACTCACTTCAATTTGTGGAACTGATCATTTTAGAAAACGATCAAGAAACTCTAAATGCCTACCTTTATGCAATTCAGGAATTATTAGATAATTAAACCCTTTATCTTGAATACCTGTCTTTACTCAAAATTTTAATTTAGATATTTTTAAAAATTAAAAAATTTAAAAACACTTAATCATATATCAACATTTATACCTCAAAATAATAGCCAGTAATACTTAAACAATTATTGGTTAAATCATGAATTATAATATTTTAGTTGACTCCTTACAAATCGGTCGCCGTTTAGATTTTAATCCAGAGACGGGAACATTTGCAGCTGTCCCAGAGGCGAAAGGAAAAGGTTGTCGCAAACGTGCCAAAGGGGAAACAACCAAGCATCTTCAGGCCATGAACCGAGCGGTTAATGAATTAAAAACCACTTTAAATACGACAAACAACCTCAACTTAATTGAGCTTTGCCCTCTTCATGAAGGATTGTCAAAACGAATTAATTATATTCAATCCCATACGACGGGTGTTATAGGCTGGATTCGCTCTCTGTTTCGCGGTAAACAAGAGACGATAGAATTGAAAAAACTCGGCCAAGAGCTCTTAGAAACTCGCAGTCTCATTCATCGCACGCAAGGCGCTGCGGCCTACATCTTTGCTCTTAAATCACCCGAGCCTATCACCAACAAGAAGGCTGCCGACCGAGCCCTGAAAATGGTTAAAAATGAGTTTCCTGAACTATTCCATTCCGGCAAAGTCACCGCCAAAAGTTTCGGCATGACGGCTGAAGATCCTAAACCTAAGGTGCCATTCCTCATTACAAAAAGTGATTCCGGCGGCTACCCTCTCACCCTTCACATGCCTCCGCATCACCATTTCGAAACATTAGACATTCAAGTCATTCATCACAGACTCAATTCTTTCGCAAATCTTGCGACTACTTATGAAAACTATGTTCATCTTTATGGCAGAGCCATAGAGAATGCGGTCAATACATATTTATATCAAAGTCTACGACTGCATAATTTGGCTGCCCCTGACTCCTCTTTAAATGGTCCACTTCGTGTTGCAATTGAATTAAAACTTGGCTCTAATGCAAATCACCCCCATAGCATATTAAATTTTAGCTATATAAATCCTGAAACAAACCAGCAGGAAACAGAAAAAATTCATATTGATCTCCTCACTACCGTTAACGAGGTTAAGGCTAAAATAAATAGTGTCATTCAGCAACATAATACTCGGGTCGGTGAAATCAAGAGTTTTCTTCAACAAAACTTTAAGGATAAAAATAAGGATGCCAACGGCATTGAATGTCACAAAGACTCTTGTACATTCTCATTTGAGCTAAACTCTGAGATTTTACGTATTGGAAAGGTTGAAATTCAGGGCTTAGGTGAAAATTCTTATAAAAAAATTAAAGAGTTAAAAGCTAGCCTTGAAAAAAATGAAATCTATTTAAAAGCTAACCTGAATAAAGATAAATCCATAAAGATTAATGGATTTGAATTTAAATTTGAATTTAATTCAAAAACCAAACAAATTTTGGTAAAGGATCACTTGGGCAAAGAAACTTACCATAAATTTTCCTATGCAGACAACCTAGAAGAGAAGCTTAAGGATTTAACTAAAATTTTACCTTTTAAAATTAAAACTCAACTCTCTACTCCGGTTTTGAATAGTGTCAGCCCCTTTAGCGAAGCAACTCATATTGAAAACGTACCTGAAGTCTCCGTCAGCAAACTAAAAGAGTTTAAAGATCAGATCGACTTTTCAGGACATAATTTGAGAACTGCTAACGATGAATTAAGCATTACCAAAGAAGACATTTCGAACGGTATCGACAAAATCGTCGACACAATTAAAGCATACCGCGCCGGAGAGCCTTGCGGCCATTATGGAATTCCACCAGCAACCGCTCCCGAAGAGCGCAAGAAATACTTCGATGCTCTCGAAGCTCGCCTCACACATATTATTGATGCTCTGGAGAAGCCCGAGAACAAAGCCCTGTTCTCTGAAGTGATGATCAACTTAGGTGTAGGAGGAAATCATTGCGGAGGAAGATGGGTAGGTGAAGTATCCAAGTACTATAGCATGCTCTGTCTCCCACAGGTGGATGAGAAAAATATTCCTTTAGACAGCTGGTTACAGATAAGGTGCGACCAGACAAAACAGGAAATCGTCGAAGCGATGGTGTTAGAAGGCGATGGAAAGAATACACCCCACATCCGTAATCGCTACTTGAAATCTCTAAAAGAACAAGGAGTAGCCGTTCCTGGATATGAAGCAGCGATGTATAACGATCTATTCCGACATCACGGTGGCGGGTTAATGAAAAATGAGGACATTTTAACAAGATTTAATAGTCAACTCGATCTGGCAAGATTCATTGAAGAGAGCAGAGAAGAAATCAATAAGCGCATTCAAAACTTTGATGCTGCTGAAGTTTGTCAGAACTTTGGATCGCAGGTCACCAACCGATTGCAAACTGCTATAAGAGTAATATTGCTCCCTCATATGCCGAAGAAGCAAAAAGAGTTTGAACAATTAACAACTGCTCAAAAAAAGAATGAGTTTTTAGATACGTTGATGGACGATTTAAAACTCGTCACAACTAATGAAAGTACAATGGCTCTCAATGGAGTGACTAATAGAGGAATGGCTCTCTTAGCCTTGCAGACAGGAGTGATAAATTTTAAAAAGGATGATTTGAACCCACTGGCATTCATTCAATCTGTTTAAAACAAAATAATGTAGCGTAGGCTTTAGAGGTAATTGCAAAATTGTTGTGTTATGAAGCCCAACGGGCAGGCACAATGCCTCTAAATCTTACCTATATGGGCGTCTAAAACT
>CAZZJE010000133.1:0-7429 GCA_964654295.1 uncultured bacterium
ATTTTTTTGGTTTTTCTGGAATCCACCCTGCCGGCGTGAGGGACGATTATGAGGAAGATTTAAATTAAAGCTCCTCTCAATCAAGCCTCCGCTGGCAGATGCTGGCGGGGGCTTTTTTTTGCTTTTAAACTGCACCATCAAACGATTAAAAGGATTCGATATGTTGCAATCAATCGATCAAAAAGCTCCAGTTATTGCTGGACCGTGTGCCTTAGAGTCGCGAGAGCAGCTGCGCCGCTGTGTCGCTGCTCTCCATCAATTAGGGGTTGGTTCCATCCGTGCCTCCTTATGGAAGCCCAGGACCCAGCCGGGCTGGGAGGGGCTGGGGGCAGAGAGCCTACCAATTTTACTAGAGGAGACGCTTCCTTATGGATTGGTTCCAGCGACAGAAATTATTACCGCCGAACATGCCTGCATCGTACGTGACACGATGAAAGCGTATGGAGAAGAGGCGCGCATCTTAGTATGGCTAGGAGCTCGCAATCAAAACCATTTGGAACAGCAGAAGATTGCACGTATATTAAGTGAAGGGACTTCGGGGATTACCCTCATGTTCAAAAACCAGATGTGGGAAGATGAGCGCCACTGGGTTGGAATTTATGAGCATTTAGTTAGTGCAGGTTTTCCAAAAGAGCGTTTGATGAGCTGCCATCGCGGCTTTTCTCCGGGCAAATTGCCAAACCCGCATCACCTGCGTAACCTGCCTGATTATGAGATGGCTATGCGGGTGAAAGAGCGTTTGGGGATTCCAATGCTGCTCGATCCTTCGCATATTGGCGGCTCGCAGGCGAATGTTTTGCGTGTGATGGAAGAGGCCAAGGCTTATGCCTTTGATGGCTATTTAATTGAAGTGCACGCTTCCCCGGAAGAGGCCTTAACCGATAAAAATCAGCAATTAGGCATTGCGGAGTTTGCAGCGCTCTTGCCTGGGATTTCGGCAGCGTAGTGGATGAAAAAAATAAGATGAACCGCGTTTTTTATTTAGGCCAGCCAGGCTCATTTAGCGAAAGGGCAGCTCAAGAGTGTTTTCCTGAGCATAAAAAAATGGGTTTAAACAGCTTTGAAGTCATTTTTGAACAGCTTAACAATCAGCCTGGAACAGTTGCTGTTGTTCCGATTGAAAATAGCCTGGCTGGGATTGTGGAAGAGGTACAGGCTCTCTTGAAGAGATATCCAGTAAAGATTTTGGGAGAGCATCCTCTTTCTATTGAGCTCTGTTTAGCCGCAAAAGAGAGGCTTCAGCTGAAGCAGATTAAACGAATCTATTCGCATCCGAAAGCATTCCAGCAGATAAAAAAATTGCTGCAAATACTTTCGGGTGTGGAGACTGTAGCCTGTCAAGATACTGCTTCGGCGGCCTTGTTGCTGGCTGAAGAGAGGGATCAGGCGGGGAATGCTGCACTGATAAGCCCTTGGTGTGCTAAGATTTATGGTTTACAGATTATTCAAGAAGATGTGGCGGATCAGACACCCAATATCACACGCTTTTTGATAATCTCAGGAGATTAAGATTAATGGATCATATCGAAGAGTTGCGTGAGCAAATTGATCGATTAGACAAAAAAATTGCGAAGGCCTTGCTAGAGCGTTTAGCGCTAAGTCAAGCAATTGGACTCTATAAAGAGCATGAGACGATGCCTATTACAGATTCGGGCCGTGAAAAAGCTATTTTAGAACAGCTATATCGGTTCTGCTCAACAGATCTAGAAAAAGAGATGGTGAATCATATCTATGCCGCTATCTTTAGCTATTCAAAAGAGGTGCAGAAGGGGACGAAAGATGAGTGAACAATCCTATCTTATACAGTCAAGTCGCCTGAAAGGAAGCGTCACCATCCCCTCATCCAAATCGCAAACATTGCGTGCGATCTTATTTGCTTCTCTGGCCCAAGGCATTAGCCACATCTATTCCCCTTTAGCCTCTCCTGATGCAGAGGCAATGGTCAACGCTTGCCGCTTGTTGGGAGCAAACATCCAACAGATCTCTAATGGCTATCGAGTTGAAGGGATTGCCGGTAAAGTCACAGATGCTCTCAACGTCATAGATGCTGGGAATTCAGGGATTGTACTGCGTTTTATTGCTGCGGTAGCAGCTTTAGGCTCTCAGCCTATTGTGATCACAGGCGATGCCTCCATCCGCTCACAGAGACCTATAGGGCCACTCTTGTTGGCTCTTCAGCAGCTAGGTGTGCAGGCTCTATCAACCCGTAACAATGGCTTTGCTCCTATCATTATTCAGGGGCCTATGCAGCCGGGAACGGCACGTTTTAATGGTAGCGACTCACAGCCCGTTTCTGCGATGTTGATCGCTGCAGCCCTTGGGGCAGGCCCAACGACACTGCTCATTGAGCATCCAGGAGAATTACCTTGGGTCGGAGTAACTCTCGACTGGTTAGATCGTCTGCATTTACCCTACCAAAGAGTAAGCGATAGCCACTATGAGCTCTTCGGAATGGGAGAGATTGCGGCATTTGATTACCAAGTTCCTGGAGACTTTAGCTCAGCTGCTTTTCCAATAGCTGCAGCATTGATTACCGATTCGGAGCTTGTTTTAGAAAATTTAGATTTTAGTGATCGGCAAGGCGACAAAGCAGTTATTGATGTCTTTCAGCAGATGGGAGCACGTTTGACCATTGACAAAGCTTCCAGACGATTGATTGTCCATTCGGGAGCGCTGCTGAAGGGAATTAAGGTTGACCTCAACCCCTTTATTGATGCCATCCCGGTTTTAGCCGCTGTGGCTTGCTATGCCGAGGGAGAAACTCATCTTTATAATGCCCAGGTTGCGCGGGAAAAAGAGTGCGACCGTATAGCGGCTTTAGCTTCCGAGTTGCAGAAGTTGGGAGCAGATGTAGAAGAAGAGAGGGATGGTTTGAAGATTCGAAAGAGCCGGCTGAAGGGAGCCAAGGTATGGTCGTATCATGATCACCGGATGGTAATGGCATTGACTGTAGCTAGCTTAGGAGCCACCGGTGTGACAGAGGTTGAAGATAGCGCCTGTGTGGCTAAAACTTATCCCTCATTTGCTTTGGCTATGAAGGCTGTAGGAGCTAGCATAGAAGAGAGGAGGGGAAGATGAATCTCATTTTATGTGGCTTACCGATGAGTGGAAAGAGCACTTATGGAAAGCTTTTGGCCGAACGGTTGGGTTGGGAGTATATCGATACAGACCGTTTGATTGAAGATCGATTTAAGCAGCAGAATGGAGAGCAATTAAGCTGTCGAGCTATTTTAAAGAGGCATGGAGCCGACTATTTCCGGAAGCTAGAGAGCCTGGTGTTAGAGTCTTTGCTGGAGAGCGATGAGAGTGTCATTGCCTTAGGGGGAGGATCTCTGCACTCTCCATCCAACCGCTCACTTGTAAAGCAGCTTGGCAAGGTGGCTTACTTGGAGGCCTCTTTCGAGCTGATTCAAAAAAGGTTGCAGCAGCAGCCTGACCTACCGAGTTACCTCGATCTCAAGGACCCTATTGGCAGCTTAAAGCGCTTGGTAGAAGAGCGCCTGGTACATTATCAAGAAGTAGCAGATATTCAACTGGATTTAAGTCAATTAACTAACGAAGAAGTTTTAGAGACGCTTATGGAGGAGATCAGGAATGGCCAGTAATCGCTTCGGCACACTATTTACCTATACAACGTGGGGAGAGTCGCATGGCAAAGCGATTGGCGTTGTGATTGATGGCTGTCCAGCTGGGATTGAAATCAGCAGTGAGGAGATCAATTCCGCTTTGGCTTTACGTGCGCCTGGCCGCTCGCCGTATACTTCACCACGGAAAGAGGGAGATCAAGCGGAGATCTTTTCTGGAGTTTATGAGGGCCAAACGACTGGTGTTCCAATCTCCATCTTGATTTGGAATCATGATGCCGATTCAAGTAAATATACCCCTATTCAAAATCTCCTTAGGCCGGGCCATGCTAACTACACCTATTTAGAGAAGTATGGGATCTTTGATCCAAAGGGAGGCGGCCGAGCTTCGGCGCGGGAGACTGCAGGAAGAGTGGCTGCAGGGGCGATTGCAAGAAAGTTATTGCAAAGCCAAGGAATAGAGGTTTTAGCTTATCTCCAGAGCGTAGGAGCGGCTAAGGTTGTTTCACATCTAGAGAAAATTTTCACTCGCGAGCAGGTGTTAGAAAGTTCGCTTTTTTGTCCAGAAGAGGCCGTCACTTTGGCCATGCAGATAGAGATCGCTGCAGTGCAGCAGGCGGGTGATTCGATAGGAGGCGTCGTTGCCTTCCAGGCAACGGGGCTGCCGGTAGGGTTGGGAGATCCGGTCTATGAGAAGTTAGAGTCGAAGCTTGCGCAGGCGATGTTAACGATTCCTGCTTCAAAAGCCTTTGAGATTGGATCTGGATTTGAAAGCGCTGGGATGTTAGGTTCGAAACATAATGACTCTTTCGTTGTGACCGAGCAGAGGGGGATTGCAACGCGGACAAATTATGCCGGAGGAACCCTAGGTGGAATTTCGAGTGGCATGCCGCTGATTGGGCGCGTTGCCTTTAAACCGACATCGAGTATAAAGCTAGAGCAGCAGACCGTTTCTAAGGCGGGTGAACCGGCAGTTTTTCGCCTGCCCGAAGGTTCCCGTCACGATCCATGTGTTGCCATCCGGGCCGTTCCAGTTGTCGAAGCGATGACGCTTCTGGTTTTAGCAGATGCTTTACTTATGCATAGGAGTTCTCGACGATGAGTCCTTCCATTCAATTAACGTTTAAAGCTCCTAACAAACGCTGCACGATTGAAGTTGGCCAAGATCTGCTTTATAGCCAAATGTTTTTAGATCTCTGTCGCTCGCTTGGTAAACATATGGCCATTATTACAGATGACGCTGTCTTACCTCTATTTGGTGAGCCGCTTTTAGCCTATTTTAAACACCATCGCATTGACGCCGATCTCTTCTCCTTTCCAACAGGAGAAACCTATAAAACACGAGAGACGAAAGAGATTATTGAAGATGAGATGCAGGCTGCTCAATTAGGCCGTGATACGGCTGTCATTGCATTAGGAGGAGGAGTTGTCACCGACCTGGCAGGCTTTGTCGCCGCGACGTACTGTAGAGGCATTCCCTATGTGATGGTTCCTACAACGCTGTTGGCTATGGTTGATGCGGGAATTGGAGGCAAGACAGGCATTAACACCCCTACCGGAAAAAATTTAATAGGGGCGATCCATCAGCCTCATACAATTGTGATCGACATTAACCTTGTCCATACATTACCTGAAAGAGAGCTCTCTAATGGTGCAGTGGAGATGATTAAGCATGGCGCGATTGCCGATGCTGGCTATTTCCAATTTTTAGAACAGCATGCTGGGTCAATCTTAGCACGCAAGGTGGAGAGCTTACAGGAGGCAATTTTTAGAAGCTGCGAAATTAAAAGCGAGATCACAATGGCAGATGAGACAGAGCAGCATCAGCGCCGTCTGCTTAATTTTGGACACACGGTCGGACATGTGATTGAACGCGTGAAAAACTATCAGATTGCTCATGGCCAAGCTGTAGCTATTGGTATGCTAGTCGAAGGTTATATTGCCTATCGCTTAGGCTATGCCTCTTTCGCGCCTATTTTAAAGATGAAACAAGCCTTTAAAAAATTTCAGGTCAATCTTTGGGAAGATGATCAGTTTCCCATTGAAGAGATGGAGCGGGCTATGCTGATGGACAAAAAGGCTGCAGATGGAGTTCCCAGGTTTGTTTTGATCCAAGAGATTGGGGAGCCTTTGCCCTTCGATGGAAGCTACTGTACTGTTGTTGGAAGAGAGATTATTCGAGAAGCATTAGAGTGGATGAATCATGATCGTCGTGCCTGTGAAGGGAGAGTCTAAAGAGGAGCTGCAGCAGAATCTAACTCGAGCTGGCGGTGTTGCTGACTTGATAGAAGTGCGTGTTGACCTATGCCACAATATCTCTTATGAGGAGTTGAAGAGCGTTTTAAATGGGTTCGATCAACCTCTCTTGCTCACCTTGCGTAGTGAACAGCAAGGAGGAGAGTTTAAGGGGAGTCGACGCGACTATTTAAAAGAGATCGCTCAGTTAGCTGAGCTTAAGCCTGCTTATCTTGATGTGGAGCACGATGTCTTTCCTCTAGAAAATCTTCAGCTGCCACCAGATGTTTCAGTCGTTATCTCTCATCATGAATGGAAAGGTGTGCCGGAGGATTTAAATGGCTTGTTGCAAGAGATGCAGAAGCATCCAGCTGCCATTTATAAGTTGGCGGTGATGCCGCAAGATAGCCGAGAGCTCTTTATTTTTTTAGATTTTTTGGAAAAAGCGCCGTCCAATGTATGTGGGATTGCAATGGGAGAGCATGACAGCTTCACTCGCATTGCAGCAAAACGGTTGGGCAGCTGTTGGACCTATGCTAGCTTAGAAGAGTCGAGTGCAACAGCTCCTGGACAGATAGTAGCAAGCATTTTAAGACAACATTATCGATATTCTAAGCAATCCAATGAGACAGAGCTTTATGGCTTAATTGGAGATCCAGTTTCTCAAAGTATCAGTGACTACACACATAATGCGCTGTTGACTCAAAAAGAGGCTGATGCCCTCTATATAAAAGTTCAGACAACCAAAGAGGGGCTTAAAGAGTCTATTCAGTGGATACGCAGGCAACCTTTTTCCGGTGTCAGTGTGACTATGCCATTGAAAGAGGCTGTAATACCATTATTGGATGGATTAACACCTCTTGCTCAAGAGATTGAAGCAGTGAATACACTCTATTGGCAAGATGGAAAGCTATTTGGCCATAATACGGATGCTAAAGGAGCCCTTCAGGCAATCTATGAAGAGGCTGGGTTGATCATTGGCTATCGGCTAGTTTTGTTGGGGGTGGGTGGAGCAGCCAAAGCCTTGGCGCATGCCGCTTTTCAAGATGGAGCCGAGTTGATCTGTGTTGGTCGCAACAAGGAAAAGACCGAAGCCTTTGCGAGGCGTTTTGGAGGGACTTCAGCTACACTTGACCAGATGCATGAGATTGCTGAAGAGGGCTATGAAATCTTAGTCAATGCAACCCCAGTCGAATTGCCAGTTCCAGAAGAGACGATCTTGCCGCGTATAGTTGTGATGACAATGCAAACTCGTCCGTTAGAGACAGCTTTGACTCAGATTGCTAGAAAAAGGGGATGTCTCATCGTTCCTGGATGGAGGATGTTTTTACATCAAGCTGTAGGACAATGGAAGCTTTGGAAGCCTGAATGGGATAGTGGGGAGGTGAGAAACTTTTTAGAGCAAGCCTGTTTGGAGACATTGTCGAAGTAGCGTAGGCTTTAGAGGTAATTGCAAAATTGTTGTGTTATGAGGCCCAACGGGCAGGCACAATGCCTCTAAATCTTACCTATATGGGCGTCTAAAACTATTTGGAGTGCGGTGACTTGTCACCGCTCTATAGTTTAGACGTTTTTATGCAACTTTGCATAAAATTGCTGAGATTATTGGC
>CAZZJE010000134.1:0-7416 GCA_964654295.1 uncultured bacterium
AGTTGCTTGCTTCTAAATAGAGATTACATGCATCAAAATGCAGGATCTTTAGCGTTCGCAGCCACTTATCTACTGTCTCTTCGCCAAGCTCCTGCTGCTGTTCATTCAGAAACTGCTCCCATGCCTTCACGGATGTCAGATTCCTTGTTTAATCGTTACCAGATCACTTGCTTGCACTTCTAGTCGTTGCTGTCGAGGGAGTAACTGGATTGCTTTTAGTCTGGCGCTGCATCCACCACTGTTGAACCATTCCCAAAAGCATGGATGATAGCCAATAGATATTCAAACCCGATGGAAAATGGTAAAACATGAGCGTAAAGACAACGGTCATAATGCTTCCCATTGCACGCTGCTGGCGCTGCTGATCAGTCCACTGACTCTGATCTTTAGGCATCGTTGACATCAGTCGCTGCTGTAAAAACATTGTGATCCCTAATAAGATCGGGAGTAAGTGAAATTGGTTGCCAATGAAGAAGATCGGCATGTTCCAGCTAAAAAGAACGTCAGGAGCCGTTAAGTCATCGATCCAGCCCGGAATAAAGCTAGCGCCACGCAGAGCAAAACTAGATTTAAGCAGGTCGAACATTCCAATTAAAAATGGAAGCTGAATTAAAAGAGGAAAGCATCCAGAGACAGGATTAACCTTGTTCTCTCGATAAAGGTTCATCACCTCCATCTGAGCTTTCTTTGGATCTTTCTTATATTTTTCTTGGATTGCAGCAACCTGAGGACTAATCTGCTGCATCTTTAGCATCGAACGTGTTGACCATGCGTTCAATGGATAAAGCATAATTCGCAATGCAACGGTCAATAGAAAAATGGAGAGCGCCCACGATCCTGTGAGAGAGTGGAACAAGTTCATTAATAAAAACAAGAATTTGGCAAATGGCTCAGAAATAAAGGCAAACCAGCCATGAAAACTTTTACAGGCGATGTATTGAGGATTGTAGCCTGTTGCGCTATCCGTATAAAACGTGTCGACACTGTTTAAAACGCTCTCTGCAAAAGGTCCTGCAAAAAGACGGAAATTCATCGTGCCTCCAGAACTATTCAACGGTAGCAACATCAAATAGCCAGGTAAATCTTGCGATGGAAAACGGTTATACTCTTCATCAATCTCAACTAACCTAGAAGGTGCCAACGAGCCCGGAATCAGCTGCGCCCGAAATCCGGAATCAATCTGAGTGAGAGGGTCCATAATGATTCCAAAAAATCCATTGGAGTTACAAATCCAATCGGGAATCACGGAACTAATCGTAATCGAATCTTTGGGAGCGGAAAGCTGTTCAACTTCAAGCTTCTGATTTTTTGTATAACTATATTTCAATGACATCGCTTGTGCTGCCCCAGAAGAGGTTGCAAATGCCCACTCTGCTTCAGGGACACCCGAGGTTAACCAGATTCCTCTGGCATCACCTTCTACTTTGATCGACAAATCAAAGGTATAGGGCGCCTCTTCCGAGTTAAGTCGATAAGTTTTTGTGATGCGACGCTGAGGCTGCTTTGCTTCAAAAACAATTTTATCCTTATCAAAAGATTTGACTTCGTACACGAGCTCAGCAAATTCTGGATACTCCGAAACGAGATTGAGAGCATAAAGACGCGGGGGGATTCGATAGTTTGGTCGCTTTCCACCTTCAATCAAATCTCTTCGCAACAGAGGATAGTAGCCTCCCAAAGAGCCTACCTCATGACGCTGTGGCTCTTTTCCGTTTTCAGAAGGGGTGTAATAGGGATGAGAGGGAAAGCGTGCATTGTATGGGTAGTCTTGAACCATCAAACGGTCGGCTTCGACCTCTTTAACAACGCTTGAATTGTCATTTTCACTGACAAAGGGCAAGTTAATCTCCGCTAGCGCAGCTCCATAATTAGAAAAAACAAGCTGCTGATAGCGATTTTGTAAGACATAAAAGCGCTCCTCAACTTTTTTTGAAACAGTATCCCCCGATTCCGTAACGAGTTCGTGAGGAAACTTTTCATAGCTTGCTAGTAGCGAAAGCGCTTCTGTTTTGGGAGAGTAGAGAGCAACTGGTAGAAATTGTGTGCCGGAGCGAACAAGGATAATCGCATTGTCTGCATCTTTAAATGCACGCAGCAGCGCACGATTTGCTGTCTCATCAGGATAAGGCGCCTGACGCTCCGCTTGCCTCTGCTCACTTAACTCCTCTTCTAACTTAACCTTCTCTTGTAGTGGAAAACTTAAAACTCCATTAACATAGTGGCCAACCAGTGTGACAGATTGTTCCGCAATGTTTGAAGGAATTGTTACAGCTAAAAGATCAAAGCTGCCGATGTCACCTAACTGACCAATCGATAATTTGGCGGACTCATCATTTAATGAGTAGAGAGCAGGACCTGAGTCAATGTCGGAAGAGAAATTTAAAACTGCATCTCCAACAAGTGCTCCATTTTTAGAGACACTCAATTTTTTAGGCGCAGGCAGTTGACTTAATACGGTTAAAAGAGAGTTTTCGATCTGGATCGCAGAAGAGTAGTAGCTCTCGTCATTCGTCGTCAAGGTAACAAGCGTAATCTCATTGTGCCAATCTTTTTTCTCATTCAACTCATCATTTAACTGCTTGAGTCGACTATTTTTTTTAGCCAGCTGCTGCGTCTGCCACTCTTTGACTGTCTCCTGATGCTGCTGATCAAAGAAGTAGTTCACAAAAAGAAGTGCTAAAGCAAAAGAGAGAATAAAAAGAAATGTGCGTCTATCCATATAGTCCTAATGCATTCCATTTAAGGGTGGGTCCCTATGATCTTAAGCAAAGGGACAAGATATCTTGCAAAGATTCTAGCAGGAAGATGTTAAAATTGCTATGAGATTGCTGACTTAAGAGAGTAATTTCTCCTTTAGACTAGAGATGAAATGCAGCTTTTTGTTACTTTTTAACCACTTTAACTAAAGTAATCTTTAAGGGATAGGCATGGATGTACGACCATTAGGGGATTTTCATCTCATCAAAAAAATTGGTCAAGGGCCACTTGGAACTGTTTACTTAGCTGAACATCAGTTTATGAAAAAACAGTTTGCTCTTAAAGTGCTACCAGAAGAGCTTGCTCATGACCGCAATTTTTTACAGCGCTTTCAGGAAGAGATCGCCCTTCTGGCAATGCTTGATCACCCTCAGTTAGTAAAAGTACACAACGTCTCTTTTTCTGATGGGGTCTACTATCTTGTCTGTGATTGCATCGTTGATGAAAACGGTGAGACGACTAATCTAGCGCAGTTTTTAATTTCCCACGGAGCAATCCATGATGAGCAGCAGATCTGGCGCCTGCTCATGCAGCTGGCCGATGCCTTAGACTATGCGCATACAAAAAAAATTGGAGATCGTCCTCTTATACACGGCGGCATTAAGTTTAATAATATTCTTGTGGGAACGTCTCGAAAAGAGCTACAGGTCTATCTATCCGATTACGGCTTAACCCGAATCGTTGGAGAGTCTCTCGTCCTCACCCGAACTTACAAAATTGTCGCTGAAATGCTAGGAGTGAGCCCTCTCCTCTTTCCTCCTCCTCAGCTTACCGAACGTTACTTTCCTCTGCCCGATCCAGATCGATTAACACCTTTGCATCTCTCCTTTTGGCAGACCCACGCTTTTTTGTCTCCTGAGCAGAAATGGCACCATCCAGAACGATCAATCAACCATAAAAGCGATATCTATGCCTTTGGAATATTGGCTTACTATCTCCTGATGAGAGAATTTCCTCAGGGCTATTTCCCTCTTCCTTCGACGCGCTACTCTCATCTCAAAAACCAGTGGGACCATCTAATCGTTTCTTGCTTGCATAGCAATCCAGACCTTCGACCCGATCTCCTTGTTCCTCTTATGCAAGAGATTGGCTCAGGAAGTGTCTCTTATAAAAAGTTAGACGAATCGCTCTGCTCTGCAACAACCTATCCTTCACAGTTTGCTTGCCAAATCGATAAAACTGTTGGACAGCCAAAGATTATCTTGCGCACCGCTGTGTTGGATTCAGAACAGCCCGATCCCAATGCACCCATGATTATGGAAGAGCCTGTTCCTTACGGCACAGAATCAGTTGTGAAGCAATATAAGCCAGAACGTAAAGAGCTTAAAGATATCCAGCCGCTCTTAACAGAAATGGTTGTGATTACAGGTGGCGTTTTCTATCGCGGCAGCCGCGACGGTAGTCGTGATGAGATGCCTTGTCATCAGATTAGCGTCGACTCGTTTGCCTTCGACATCCATCCTGTCACTAATGAGCAATTTGTTCGGTTTTTGGAGGCGATGGGAGGAGAAAAAGATAGCAATCATCGCGATCTCATCCGCTTAAGAGATTCAAGAATCAAACGCAGTGCTGGAAAGCTTAATATCGAATTTGGCTATGCTAAGCATCCTGTTGTAGGAGTGACCTGGTATGGAGCCGTTGCATATGCCAAATGGGTCGGTAAACGTTTGCCAACAGAGGCAGAGTGGGAAATTGCTGCTAGCGGTGGCGCTGACCGTTACCCCTATCCTACGGGAGACGACATTGAAAAGACCCAAGCAAACTTTTTTAGTTCCGATACAACTCCTGTCATGAGCTATGCACCCAATACATTTGGAATTTATGATATGGCTGGGAATGTCTATGAATGGTGCATGGATTGGTATGGCTATAACTACTATGAGACATCTGTTCAAGAGCCAAACAACCCTCAGGGGCCTCTTCAAGGGGTTTATCGTGTTCTGCGAGGAGGCTGTTGGAAGAGCTTAAAAGAGGATCTGCGTTGCTCCAGACGACATCGCAATAACCCCGGTGCTGTCAATAGTACTTATGGCTTCCGCTGTGTAGCCGATGTTGGATAGGGGAGAGAAGATGTCCAAGATGCCTTCTGTCATGTTTGTCTGCTTAGGAAATATTTGCCGCTCTCCTGCTGCCGAAGGAATTCTACGTAAGCAGGCTTCAGAGCTTGTTCCTCCTTTTTCCATCCATGTCGAAAGCTCAGGGATTGGAGATTGGTTTGTTGGCAGGCAGCCTGATCAAAGAATGCGCGAAGCAGCCCTTCTAAGAGGGTTTAACCTCAATAGCCGTGCCCAGCAGTTTCGTATGGATTTTTTTGAACAGTTTGACTACATCCTAGTAGCCGATATCGAAGTGCTAAGTGTACTAAAACGCTATGCTCATGGAACTAACCATCAGCTGAAGATCCATCTAATGACAGCCTTTAGTCATCAATATCGGGGAGAGGAAGTCCCTGACCCCTACTACTTTGGAACAAATGCTTTCGAGCGGGTCTTAGATATACTGGAAGAATCCTGCCGCAGCCTGTTAGAGCATCTGCAGCAGGAAGCAAAATGCGATCAATCAGGCAAATAGGCTAAAGCCTCATCTCCAAGAGTCATCACAATCGCCTGGCGTAATAGACCTTCAATATCTCCTGATCGCCCCTTTAATGCATTGATGCGCTTAGCAGCATAACGGGCGATGTTAATGCCATCTCGTATTGTATAGTTCTCATTGCGCAGGTGAGCACGCTGCAAAAAGGTGACAACATAATCCATAATCGATTCATCAACAAAAGGTAAATTCTCTCTTAAAATGCGCTTTTCTTCGGTTGCTTCAGGAAAATCGAGATAGATCTGCGGCTGCAAGCGGCTATGGATATATTCCGGAATTTCAAAGGTTGAGGCATCATCATTCATGGTCACACAGATGCGAAAGTCTGGGTGAGCCGAAATTTTAAGTCCTGCAACAATCGATTCGACATAGCGTCTTGTGTCGAGAAGGGGAGCTAAAGAGGCCCATGACTTTTCGCTCATGCGGTTTGCTTCATCTAAAATACACACACCACCACGAATCATTGCAGTAACTAAAGCAGAAGCAACGTAACGGATTCCACCATTTCTATCGACGACGGGGGTGATCAACAGGTCTTCAGGCCTTGTGTCCATTGTACACTGAAAAATATAGACCTCTTTGCCTAATCTCTTTGCCGCTGCATAAGCAAGTGTTGTTTTGCCTACACCCGGTTTTCCAATCAAACGCGGGTTTAATGGTAAATCATTGCTGTCGATCACTAACCAAGAGGCTAGCAGCTGATCCATGACATCTTCTTGTCCAATCCATTGGAAAGAAAATTCTTCGGGAAACCCCAAAGCAATTTCTGTTCCTTGTATCACGATGCGGCTCTCTAACTCATCATGTCGGCGATCGATCATAGATTTACCCCTTTTGGTTTGCTCTGATTGTATGCGATTTCTGGGAATTAAGGTAAAGCAGCTTTCTGAGATCCATAGAGTAGACCTGCATTTGCAACATTGGAACGCGCATTGGGATAGACGCGTTCGAGCTCGTTGAGCAGCTCTTCCGTTTTACGGCGGTTCGAGCGCTGGCCTACCGGACAGCGGCAGCTGATCCGTAAAAATTGGTGCTGCTCTGCAAAACGTCTGATCTCCTCTTCAGCCAAATAGATCAATGGCCGAATAATCGTCACTCCATACTCTTGCATCACAATCTTTGGCAAAAGACCAGCAAACTCGCCTTTATGCAAAAGATTCATTAGCAATGTTTGTGCATTGTCGTCACGATGATGGCCAAATGCAACTGTTGTCGCTCCTGCCTCCTTAGCAGCTTCAAACAATAGGCGCCTTCGCTCTCTTGAGCAACTATAACACTCTAATGTCTCTAGCTTTTGTGTCGATTCTCTAACCACTAGATCGACATCAAGCTGCTGGCAGATGCCCTTTAAATAGCCCATCTGGATGCCGGCTCCACAAGAAAACTCTCCTGAAACATGCACTGCTGTCAGTTTAAAAGGGGCAAAACCTCTTCCTCGAATGGCATGCAATAAAAAAAGCAGACAGAGACTATCTTTGCCGCCACTCAATGCAATAGCCACATGGTCAAGGCCATCTAGCATCTCATAGTCATATAACGCTTTGCGCGTCGCACTTTCAAGCCTTTGACCAAGTCCACTCCAGGGCGGTGTGGCTAGAGGAATGTCTATTTGCATGTAAACTCCTTAAGCAAAAAAGAGAAAGAGCATAATCACTATTAAGCAGCTTTGTCAAGTTATAATGGGTTGATTTTAAAGGAAAAAAGGTTATAATGGATCCTATAATAATTGTAGGAGATTCATCATGAAAGTTGGAAGAAATGATCCTTGCCCTTGCGGTTCAGGAAAAAAATATAAGCAATGTTGCATGAATAAGTCACAGCCTCAGTCGTCTCTTCGAAAAAAGATTACTGCGAAATGGTTGAACGCTCCCTCCCCCCAACCTGCCCAATATTCCGATTTAATGGAACGTACTTTTGGCAACGCAATCCATGCGCAGCAAGAGACTTTTCATCCCGTTAAGCCTGCAGAGGAAGAGCTTGCTGACTCTGATAATAAGGATCAAAACTAAATTTAGCGTAGGCTTTAGAGGTAATTGCAAAATTCAAGTTACGCAGAGAAAATTTAGT
>CAZZJE010000135.1:0-7333 GCA_964654295.1 uncultured bacterium
CGACGCGCGCAAAAGAGCGGCGACAAGTCGCCGCACGCCATATACTGTTTAGCTCCATTTATTTAAATCAAACATGCAGAAAGATTTTGCATCAATCTAATTTTTAAAAAAACCTGGATAAGGCTAAGGCCTTATGGCCTGACCTATAATTGTGATAGCCTTTGGGCCTTTAACACGCTTACCTCAGCTCTTTTTCAGCAAAGAGCTGAATCGCTTTTGAAACAAACTCTGGCAGCTGCGGATGGTAAGCTTCATAAGCTTTTCTTAACTCACTCTCCTCAATGAAACGGCCGTGAGCAACATAGCTCTCTTTTGTTGGTGTCCAAAACTGCTTTAGCCACAGGTAGTGTCGCCTGATCACAGCTTGAACTTCTGGTGAGCCAGCTTCAAATTTCTTATCTAATAAATCAGCTAAGTCATGGCTAATTTTTTCGCCCTCTTTGCGGACTCTCTTTGCATCTGCTTGAGTCCAATTTTTGATATGATGCTTGCTTTCTTCAATATGCGCTTTTGCTTGTTCTCCAAAGCGTGCAATCAGCTGCTGCTCATAATTAGATTGCTGTTCTTTGCTAAAGCCTGTGTACATTTCTTGCTCTTTCATTTTTTTAGATCCCTTTAGATGTTCGATCGTTTTGTCAATGGTCTTGATCAGCTCTCGAGTTCGCTTTAAGTTTTTTTCTAAAACTTTGCGATGCGAGCTCAACGCTGCCATTTTGTCGAAGTCGCTTCGTTTCAAGATTTTTTGAATCTGATTCAATTCAAAACCCAGCTCTCTAAAAAATAGAATTTGCTGCAGAGTTAACAGCTGCTCTTCTTCGTAATAGCGATACCCATTCGATCCATAATAGGCAGGCTTTAAAAGACCTACTTCATCATACCAATGCAAGGTACGAACAGTGACTCCTGAAATTTTAGCTAACTTCGTAACAGTATAGGCCATTGATCTCTCTTTTTAATCCTTATTAATTAAGGATGTCCTCATCATAAGAAATCACGTAACGTGAGGTTCAAGTCTCTTTTTTTATATGGGTAAAAAAATTCAAACTCTTTACCGTCGAAAGATCAAACAACGAGCGCAACATGGAAAATGCATCCCGTCCCTATAAAAATCTATGTACTCAATTTTATGAGTTAGACAAACCCGAAGCGCCTCCCGATGCAATCCAATACTATCTGAATGAAGCAGCAAAGGCCAAATTTTAGAACCGCTGCAAACACTAGATAGACGCCTCTGAAGCCAATAGCTGACACCTTTTCTGCCACAACCGAACTGGAATTCCCGTTAAAGGAATAAGAGTTGCAAAAGCAACCATTTTGATTCCGGAGGAATAAAGTGCCCAACCACAGAAGAGAAGAGCAGCGCCACCTATCACTAAACTCTTGGAGTTCAAAGTTTCTGTCTCATTTTTCCAGAACAATTTGAGATAGCTAAGCACAGACAGCACATAGACAAATAGAAAAGCTGTTACAGAGATATCAATGATAAAGTGCACTTGAGCAATGAGATCTCGATCTAACGTCAAAATTAAAACAGGGATCATGCTGACAGAAGAGATTAACAGACCCCAGAAGGGAGCTCCCTGGCTATTTTTGACTGTAAAGAGCTTAGGTAGATGCCCATCATAAGCAGCACCTAAGGCTATTTGCCCGCTAGTCAACATCCAGGCATTCAAAGTGCCAAGGCAAACGATAGAAGCAGCTAAAGAGATAACAAGGTACCAGTTACCTCCAAAAATAATCTGAGCGGCATCAGCAAAAGGAGCTTTAGACTGTGCTAACGCATCGGCGGGCACAACACCCATAATGACAATACTACTGAAGATGTAGACAACAGCAACCAAAAGAGTCCCGATAATAATTGCTCTTGGAATCGTTTGTTGTGGATTCTCAACTGATTCAGCTGGAGCTGTAGCCGACTCAACACCGATAAATCCCCATAGAGTCAAAAGCGCAGCTGCATTCAAAACGGCTAAGGTAGATTCTGATGTTGGGTTAAAAGGAACGAAGTGAGATTTTTCAAAGAAAAAGAGTCCTGCAATAGGCACAAGCAAAAGAGGAAGTAATTTTAATAGGGTAAAGAAAAACTCCACGCGTCCTGCCGATCGAACTCCCAACAAATTTAGACCGGTTATGGAAAGCAAAATCAAGACTTCTAACATCAAATTTGAAAATGGACTAAGCTCTCCAAAGATAGGTGTGAGATAGCTAACCACCGATATGACAACCATGGGTGTGCTGAGCCATGAGATCACCCAATAGGTCCAAGCGGAGAAAAAGCCGAAGGCATTTCCAAAAGCAGTTTCAATAAAGGTATGCGGTCCACCTGTTTTAGGAATTTTTTCACATAGCTTAGCGAACACCAGGGCTAGCATCATAGCTCCCGTAGCTGTAATCATCCAGCTACAGAGACCCGCTGCGCCAAAGAGAGCCATACTTGCTGGCAGCAAAAAAATTCCAGTCCCAATCTGACTGCCTGCGACTAAAGAGGTAACGGCCCAAAAGCCCATTTTTTTTTGTTGATTCATGATCTTTTATTAATAGAAATTTCAAGAAACTAGGGGCAAGGATAAAAAACAAGATAGGTTTTGTCAATCAAAAGAGAGAAAAAAGGAAAGTTCTACTAATATTTTTTTAGGTTTTTTGTATACAAAAATAAATAAACCAAGAGAATCTCATGATTTTTTTTCATCGTTCGGCGGCTCTCTTTATCTTAAATAAAATTTCCTTATTTTCTACTTGCCTTATGATCTTACAGACCGAAGCCTTTGCTGATATTTCTCATGAGTGTCTCGACCCTCAAGAGGTTTATAACAGAGTACAGAGCAGTTATACCGTCGACGGAGGAGAGAGCTGGTCTGCTGTTCAACTGGTTTATGATCCTTTCCCTGATTTGACACAGCATGGGCT
The DNA here is from genome assembly GCA_964654295.1 of uncultured bacterium. Lineage (GTDB taxonomy): Bacteria > Chlamydiota > Chlamydiia > Chlamydiales > JABDDJ01 > CAZZJE01. The sequence goes on from CAZZJE010000135.1 coordinate 2,908, forward strand.
AAGCAATGGCATTCAAAATGATAATTCGACTAGTAATAACGTTGTTGTGATCTTGCCCAAAAATAATCACAGGAAGAGCCCTCACTTTAGAGGTGATTGGCTAAACTTTTCTGTGCGCAACTATGTAAGGCCCGGGGCTACCGATGCGCAATGCTCTTCCAGATCTTTTAGGTAAGAAGCTGTCAAAGAGTCATATTTTGAAGAGTGTGCATTCACCAATACGGGTATAAACCATATAAAAATAAGCAAAAATAGGCGCATGTCTTTCTTATACCATTTCAGAAAAATGGAAACTATATTCCTAAAAAACGAAAAAAGCGAATCTCAAAGACGAAAATTTAAAATTTATATCAAAAACTCTAACAAACAACCTTTTTATTTTCGATCGCCTTTCCATAAGTTTTTCCTAGGAAAATCGCCACAACGAACCATAGAACTAAGAGAGGAAATCCCATCACCCCACTTAGAATTAAGTAGTAAGAACGACCCGAAATGGCTCCAAAAATAGACTGAAGAGGATTTAACAGCATATTAAAGATAGAACCCGCCTCTTTTGACGCACGCGAGCCAAATGTCTCTATCCAAGCCTGAGCTTTAAAACGCACATCTGGAGTTGTTGGGATATAAAGCTGCTTTAAAGCAGGGCCATTTAACGCATAGTTAATAGCTTTTGATCCTACCATTAGAGCAAAAAGAAAGCTAAGGCTATCGATTGTTAAAAAGCCAAAAAGCGCGCATCCAACAATCAGCGGCATAGCAGCCAATGCTACACCAACGCCCAGAAAGCGAGTCACGTTGCTTATTCCAAGTAATAGACAAATTAAAGAGACAATATTGACACTTGAACCGTAGATGCTTAGATAATTGCTGAGGGCTACCCCTTTATATTGATCGCCTGCTGCTATCTTAAAGTTAAAGTCGAAAATGGTAATGATGACTTCATAAATAAAATTGGCTGCAAAAATCGCAATTAGATAACGATGATTTAGCATAAGCTTGAGACCTTCCAAAAAGCCTGGTTCTTGCTCTTTAGCCACCTCTTGCTCATTTTTTCCATGAAAAGAGATCAGCAGATCTTTGGGTGTCACTCTTAAAAAATAGCGCACTAAAGGAATGATCATAAGAATTAAAACCGCTAAACAGATCATCGAAAGAGCATCTGTTTTAAGACCAAGTCGATGTGGAAGACCACCAATCGTATAAGGAGATAGGATGCCTCCCATTTGTCCAAGAGCAACGACGAGGGGAAAGCCGCGTTTTGCTGAAGAAGGTCCTGTTGTATCGGCTGCAAATGCCCAGAACAGTGCAACAACTAATGAGCCGAAACTCTCAACAAACAGATACCAGCTATAACCCAATATCTTTGTTGCTATATATGGCAAAGATGTGCGTGCTGAGATCTCTTCAGCTGAAGCTTGAGCAAATATCATGACAGCAGCGAAACATAAAACTGTTATCCCATAGAAAGCTGGCAAAATGATTAGCATTTTTTCTCTAGAGTGCCTCTCCAATAACTTTGTATAAAACATAACGAGTGGTAATAGAGCCAATACAGAGACAGTTTTGGCATAGGGAAGATGCAATTTATCGACAAGTTGAATAAAGATTGCATCTTTCAAAGGCCTCAACGTCCAGTAGACGCCTATGATCAGAGCGAATATCAATCCCATCCTCAGAAATTTTTTAAACTCCTCTCTCTCAAAATCACCAAAATTGAAACGGCAAATCCACTGAAAAAATTGCAAAATTCGACTACATATATCCATAAAAGACCTCATTTGAATGAACTCGATAGCATAGAGAATTGCCTTATTTTAATATTGTCGATATATTTGAATTTGAATATCGATAATTTCGATTATGAGGATTAGATGAAAAATAGAGCTCTTAAACGGAAGCCAGAGCCTCTGAAAGGGACTAGGAACGATTCTCTGAGAAACCTGCGTATTGCCGATCTAGAACTCTTTATCGCTGCAGCGCATTTTAAGAACTTGGGTCAAGCTGCGTCTCTACATCATCTCAGCCAAAGCGCTGCCAGTGCAGCGATCCAACGCGTGGAGATGGCATTTGGAAAGCTCTTGTGCACTCATGAAAAACGGCAGTTTAGACTTACTAAAGAGGGTCAACAGCTCCTTCCTCTTGCTGAAAACTGGGTAAAGCATCTTCGAGAAAGCGTCGCTACAGCTGAGCCTTTGCCTATTCGCATTGCAACCACGCATGCAATCGCACGAGTTGCAATTCCAACTGTTTTGACATTGGAAACGATTGAACTCAAGTTAATGCGACCAGATCATGCCTATGGAGCCATCTTAAGGGATGAAGCCGATGTTGCTCTTGTTTTAGACAATGCTCCATGGGAGGGAGTTATTGCAACAGAAGTGGGAAAGGGTTTTTTTCAATTATACTCAACCAAACGGGATATTGAGCCTTCAGCGGTTCTTTTGCCAGAGGATCAAATTGAGGTGCTGACTTTTTTACAGCGCTGGCAACAAGTTTACAATCAGCCTTTGCCTATCAAAGCTCGTCTTCCTAGCTGGTCTTTAATAGCAGATATTTGCTCTACTTCTTATGAAGTGGGCTTTTTGCCTGATTTTCTGGCACATCAATCCAAGTTGCATCCAGTCTCTTGGCAGCCTAACCCCTCCCGTTATCGCCTCCTAGCTCTTTATCGGGACAACGGTGAGGCCTTTCAAAAACGGCTTAATAGACTTTTACACCAATGGAGGCAACTATTTTAATCTAATGGAGCAGGTTAAATAAAAAATATTTGGAGTGCGGCGACTTGTCGCCGCTTTTTGCTCATCTCGACTTGTCGAGATGTTTATATGCCGTATGATTAAGTCTCTTTTATTAACGCCTCGACAAATCGAGGCCATTCTAAAAAAATAGGTAAAGAACAATGTCTCAATCAAGTTGAACAGAAGAGATCAATTGCTTCACTCTCTCTATCCTTTGCAAGCGATCAACGCTTGTTCCTCTGGTATTATAAGCAAAGGGAAAGAAAGCGTTTTCTTTTTCTATCCAGCCAACAAACCAAGCGACCTCTTGATCATTACCCACATGCCCACTCCAACCTGTTTTGCCATACAGCTTCCATCTTTCAGACAATTCATCTAGTAATAAAAGTCTTTTTGTCATTTGAATGGCATGGATAGAAACAGGCAACTTTTCTTGGACAATTTTCTGAATAAATGCAACCTGTTCTTTAGGGGAAATTTGAATAGAAGAATTAACCCATGCTGTTGTCAGCCCCCCAGACATCTCCTGGTTTCCATATTTAAGCAAAGCCAGATAGTGCTGCATCTTCTCCATTCCTAATTCTAATGCGATCAGCTTGGAATACCAGAGACAAGAAACTTTTATCCAAGTTTGGGGAGTCTGAGGAGCATCCCAAGAGTCTAAATATTCATCGTAACCTTCTTGAAAGTTCCAGACAGGATGATTTTCATCTTTTAAAATCCCCGCATCAAACCCCATCAAGCTCAAAGCAATTTTAAAGGTAGAGCATGGTGTCACACGCTTTTGAATTGAAGGACCTAATTCAAGGACCACTTCATCTGTTACACCATTTATTAAAAGAAAATTTTCTTCAGTTGAAAAAGCAAAGGTGCATGGAAAAAAGAGCAGTAGACAAGCAAACAATTTTGGAAAAAGTGAACGAACCATTCGAAGCCTCATTTTGGCACATAGCCTAATGAGGTTGTAAGTTTAAAGCCAGGGAAATAGATTGCCTCAGAAGCCAATGAAACAAATATATTTAAGCTTCAGTGGCATCAACAACTGCATCAAGGGGAATCCATCCATCGTAGAGATGGTAATATAGATTGCTTCCACCAGGGTTCTTTTCATAGACTAAACGCCCTATGAACTTTTGAGGATCAAGTTTTAGAATCATATACCCTTTATTATTCCAAAATTTTTGAACGACTGAGTCTACTTGCTCCTCTTTCGCTAAATGGATAAAATCACGATCTATCGACCCTAAAACAACTTGGTTTTGGCAAAGACTCTCTTCCCACTGCTCTTTAGAAACTATTTTATAAAGATATTTTGGAGGATTGGATTCCATAGCATTTATTACTAATGTTACAATTGTTTATGATGCTCAATTGCTTCCTGAGCACTTTTGGCCATTTCAGGAGTTTTCGCCATTTTAAAATACTGAACAAAAACCGTATTGAGCTATCGCTTTAACACACAACTTTTTTATTTTCGATTACCTTTTTCCTGGAAAAATTGCCACAACCAACCATAAAACGGTACCCAATCATGTGGGTACCTGTTCTCTCTTTATGTTTTTGAGAAAATTTCTTCTCTCTTCTCTGCAAAGCGGCTACCATCATAAAACAGCTGAATTCTGATGATCATTCCTTCACGAAAAGTAAGCAAAGAAGCACCAGGGAAATCTTTAGCTATTCCTGGGATG
>CAZZJE010000136.1:0-456 GCA_964654295.1 uncultured bacterium
AATCTCTTCTAGCCCCCTATAGAGAGTCATTGTCAAAGGAAAGAAGATCATGAGTGCTGTAGGCAAGGCGATGGCCCAAAACGACCAGCCAAGCCAAAAGAGAAAGAGAGGGGCTAAGACAAACATTGGGATGCATTGTAAGAGAAGGCAGAGAGGTTGAAAGAGCGAGCGGATCGTTACTGAAAGATGCATCGCAATTCCCAAAGGCAGTGCCACTAGAGAAGCAATCAGCAACCCAGCTGACATTTCAGCTAAAGTCGCACGACCATGAATCCATAACCGATCTAGCCTCAGCCATACCTCATGAGCAATTTGTGTGGGAGCTGGAAGCAGCCAGTTCAGAGAGAGTGAGTAGCGGCTAAAAAACTCCCAGCAGAGCAGCCAGGCTAGTATCAGAGATAAAAATACAAAAAGACGTCGCATAGGTAGCCAATATTAATGATAGAGACATTGCAG
>CAZZJE010000136.1:466-7300 GCA_964654295.1 uncultured bacterium
GCGGCAAGAGTGCGTAAGGCGGGCGAAGGCTCTTGGAGCCTTTCAACAAAAAAAGAAATGGATGTGGTCGAAGCAATATGGCCTAAAGCTTCTAAGATCCGTTCACGCGTGAGACGGTCGGCTGTGTTGTAGGCCTGCTGCAAAAACTCAATGACATTATCGCCTCTCCCCCATAGAGCTAGAATACAGGCAGCCTGCACGCGAACTCTTGCATTTGGATCTTGTAGAAGCTGCTCAACGAGCGCCAGGGCATCCTCGTCGCCTTCGGTTAGCAGCAGAGCCGCAGCCATTCCGGAAATTCCCCAATAGCGCTCTTGTAAAAATTGCTTAATACAATCTAACGCTCTCGGGTTATGTAGCATCGCTAATAGATTTAAAACTTCTAAGCGAACAAGTTGATTATGTGTTTCGGGAGTCGCCTCTTCATCAGAATTAAAATTCTTTTGGCTTACTCTTAAAATCCGAAAGATTCCCCTCTTATCCCAAGCCCAGCGCTGATGATCTTGATCGAGCATATCGGCTAAAGCATCGCTTGCTTGTGCGACGCTGAGCCGTTGCTTGATTAATCCGAGGGCTAAATTAAGCCGAACAAATGGCTCTTGAGATGAGTGAAAAGCTTGTTCTAGAAAAGGCAATCCATATCTTCCCGTAGCAGCTAGGCCACCCGCAGCTAGCAGTCGCACCTCCGGCTGTGGCGACTGTAACAGCTGTCGAAAAGCTCTTTGGCCATCTTCAGGCTGATAAAGAGTTAATAGCCAAGCAGCCGAAACAGCCACTAAAGGATCATGATCTTGAATCAAACGTCCAGTCGACTGCACAGCCGAGTCAAATCGTAGCAATCCACACGTTTGCAATGCAGCCGCTCTCACTTCTGCTGAGTGGTCGTTTAACAAAGGCATAATCAGATCGGCCGCATGGGACATCTCTCCGTGAGCAGCAAGCTGACAGGCTAAAGCTCTTAAAGCCGCTCGGTCACTAGACGCTAGCTTGATGATCTCTTGACGACGTACCTTCTGCATCAAATGGATATAGGATTCTGCTGCGGCTGCCTTTTCTTCAGCGCGCGACTGCGGACTACCTATAATAGCGATGAGATCTGATCGCGCTGTCTCGATTCCCATTTTGCCTACGGCAGTGATGGCTGGAAGCCGAAGTTTCCAATTTTGTTCTCGCTTTAAAATCTCCAAAACCTTCTCTTGCAGCTGGGCATCTCGCAGATGGGCGGCGATTTCGATAGCTGCAGCGCGTATAATCAAGTTGCGATCGTTAAGATTTTGAGCCAAAAGAGCGACGCCTTTGGCGTCTTGAGAAAAAAAGGCAGCTAGCATCGCTCGAATGCGCATAAGGGGTAGAGTCGAGCGATTGGCCTTTTCAATGACAGCCCAAGCCAACATCTCTTGCGTCCGCCGCTCCTTCTTCGCTTCGGGAAAGAGCACCTGGTAGCAATTCCATTGTTCAAAAAGAAGCGCCTCTTGGTCGGTGCGGGCCAATGCTTTTAGAGTTGCTTGCCACAGTTTTTTTTCACGTGGAAAATGTTTTAAAGCTTGTAAGCCCTCTTCCGCTGCAGAGACATTATCTTGAATGGTTAAATGGGCATAGATGCGATGGAGAGCAGCCTGTTCGTCTGCCCATATGGCTGATGAAGAGAGAGGAGAGAGGAATAAAGCAAAAAGAACAAGGCGTATCATATCTCTTTTAATTTTGGAGTGCGGCGACTTGTCGAAGCGTTGAAAGTCATATTATTTAAATCTTTTCTGGTATTCCATCTCGACAAGTCGAGATGAGCAAAAAGCGGCGACAAGTCGCCGCACTCCAAAAGCAGCGCCAAACCTTTTAAGATTACTTCACTAGTTGGCTGATCTCTTTGAACACATCGGCCTTAGAATCTCTAACCATTTCAAAAAGCACTGTCTCTATCGAAGAGACTCGTATCCCGCTGTCACGCATCTCTGCAATAGCAGTGGAGTAGTCAAAAATCGAACGGGAGGTGATGGCATCATTTAAAACGACAACTTGCATCTTCTCTTTTACAAGATCTTTTGCTGTCTGCAGCACACAGATATGTGCTTCCATACCTACTAAGATCCATTGATCACGTCCGAGCTGCTGCAAGTGCTCTTGGAGTTTGCGATCGAGGCAACAGGAGAAAGATGTTTTATCAAAATAGCATTGATCAGGAGAAACGGCTTGTTTAACAATCTCTAATGTTGGACCAAGCCCTTTTGGGTATTGTTCTGAAACAATAATGGGAATTTGGAGTAGTTGGCAGCCGCGAATGGTTTTATAGATATTTTGAGCAACTTCGTATGCTCGCTCTACCTTTTGAAACAGTTTTTCTTGCAGATCGATGACAAGTAGGCCGCAACGTTTGGGGTCTAGGGTAAAAAGAGCATGCATGGTTAGCCTAGGCCCCCTAGGCGCCGCCCTCCGATCAGATGAAAATGGAGATGAAAGATCATCTGTCCCGCCTCAGGGCCACTGTTTGTAATGAGTCGATAATTGTCTGCGACACCAAACTCTTCTGCCAAATTTTGTGCCACCTCTACAATCTCACCCATCAAATTGCGCTGCTCAGGAGTCATCAACTGCAGCCTTGGGATCTCTTCTTTTGTAATAATCAAAAGGTGAACAGGTGCCACGGGATGAATATCTTTAATGGCAATGAGACGTTCATTTTCAAAAACAATCTCTGCCGGAAGTTCTCCTTCGATGATTTGAGAGAAGATGGTAGCCATCGCTTATGTTTCCTTGCGTTGTAAAATGCAGTCTAAAGCTCTTAAAGCATCCTCTTTTGTCTCCCAAACAGAGATAAAACGGCCTTTATGACAAAAGATTGCACCCGATATTCCTGTGACTCGTTTAAGCTCCTCTTCCAAAAGCCCCGCCCACTCTTGAGGCAGAGGCGTTCGTACCTCCATCCGGCGATCAAATGTAGGAGGAATCCCGCGCAATTTCCAATGTCTTCCTGAAGGCATGATGACAAACCGAGCGGGATGACTAATGCCATCGAGATCAAAAAAGCTTTCGATCCAAGGGATTCCCTCTTCAAAAAGAAGGCAATCTCGCCCAGCCTGCATCGCTTCCGAAACCATTTTTCGACAGGACTGGGTATAGCGAAATCTCTCCCATAAACGCTCTAAATGATTTTTTGCAAAGTCGACAGCTTCAAAAAAAGCGCGGTCGCGTTCGCTATCATCGATCGTATAGGGCACAGGGTTAAAATTGGAGATGAGATGAGAATAGGTGCAGACACCGGGCTGTTGCACATCGACCCCATTGTCATGGGCATCTACACCAGCAATTAAACTGGAATTAAAGTGTTCATAGTCAGCCAGACTAATGATGCCCTGCTCTTTTAAATAGAGAAGGATCATTCCAGCGCTACTCATTTTGCCTTGATAATCAACTTGATGATGGTCAAATAATTTTTGGGAAGGATCATAAATTCCCCCAACATCACACACATACTCGCACTCTTCTAAAATTTTTAAGTCACGAGTGCGTACAATGCGATCTCGATCGATTAAATCAAATAACAATAAAAGAGCACATGCGGTAACTTCATCGGCATGAAAGGTTCCATCGTGAGTCCCAAGGGATCTTGTGAGCGTATGGCGTTCCATGATCTATATGGCATCCTACTAAGTAAAAGATGCAATTATGGCAGATGAGAGATTTAGGTGCAAAAGCAGTTTAACGGGATAAAAGCTCTTTTACTGACACGGATTTGGAGAGCAATTCTTTATAAAATATAAACAATAGATTAACACAAATTTAACATATAATAAGTAGTATGTTGACTATAATTTTAACACTAAAAATACAAAATATTAATTCTATTTAGTTTTCAAAACGAACAAATAAAATTAAGATGGTTTTTTTGTTTGTATTTATTAAGGAGATACTGATGTCACAAACCATAGGCCCTTTTGGGAATCCTTGGACAACAACTCACACTGACCAACGGACTTTTGCAGAAGTCGTGAGTGGGGAACAAAAAACGACTCCCTCTCTTCCCTCACCAATCGACTGGGTAGGAAAAGTTGATGAAGCTTATGAAAGCGAAAGTTCCCAAGAATTTAAAATTGAATCCTTGTTAGATACGTGGGATACGACTCCTGTAGAGACGACTGCGCCATTTCCTGTTAACATCTCTAAGCCTGTCAATTCTATTTCACAATTAATAAAGGCAGAGCCAGCAGAAATTAAGACTGAAGAAAAGAGTCAGGAAGCGGCTATGAAAAAGAAGACTGAAAAGTTTTTAAATTCATATACCCTCTTTTATCGATATATGAACCAATCTCCGTACAAAGTCAGCTTGTCGCAATTTGATTGTTTACCGCATGAATTGGGCTCTATTTCTCTTGAGAGTTGGGAGTTTCTTAGCGACGTTTCATACTGCTTTCAGACAGATCAAAGGCTCAAATCATTTGTAAAAGAATTCAACCGTGATCAGCCTTATTTATACAATTTCATTTCTCAACAACGCTCAGCTGCATCAAAAAATCGTTATACGGACATTCTTCCTTGGAATCACACTCTTGTTCGCCTTAAACATGCACCCTTTGGGTCTTATATTAATGCAAACCACATTTCATTAGGCGACAGAAAGTTTATTGCAACGCAAGGCCCTACAGACACAACGTTTGACGATTTTCTACAGATGTTGGCCGAAAATGGAGCTAAGGCAATTGCAACAGCTGTTATGCCTAAAGAAAGTGATCGCGACAAGTGTTATAACTATTGGAATGGTGCACCAGAAAAAACAATCTTCCAAGAAGTTGAAAAGAAACATCCTCAAGAAATTATCGAACGTGAACTCTCTTTTCTACCCTATGGGCCTAATCCAGATGTTGCTGAGCCTCTGAAAACAGTGACTCAACTTCATTTTCAAAACTGGCCTGACCAAGGGATTCCAAATATGGATCTCTTTATCAAGTATCTTAATCTTTTAGATTCTTATGGTTTAGAAGAGCCACTCGTTGTCCATTGCAGCGCAGGAATTGGAAGAACTGGAGTTGTCATGGCCTGTTTATTTATCATGGATGAGATCAAGCGCCAGTGTCAGAATAATGTTCCTGTGGAAGAGATCCAATTAAATATTCCCCAAACCGTCATGTCATTGCGCTTGCAGAGACATCCAGATATGGTGCAGACATACGAGCAATATGATTTCATTATTCAGGTAGCAAAAGAATTGATCCTTAGATCCTCCACTTATGCTAAAAGAAGCCGGAGTAAGTCTCCAGCGAGTACCGCTCCTATTCACGCGCATTAAGCTATTTCTGGAGTACGGTGACTTGTCACCGCTTTTTGCTCATCTCGACTTGTCGAGATGTTTATATGCCGTATATGATTAACTGCCCTATTAACGCCTCGACAAGTCGAGGCGAGCAAAAAAGCGGCGACAAGTCGCCGCACTCCAAACCCGCATTTAAAACTCCACTTTTCCGGGATAGCGTGGGAAAGGAATGACATCGCGGATATTTTCCATTCCTGTAATAAATTGAACAAGACGTTCAAATCCCACTCCATAGCCCGCGTGCGGGACACTGCCAAAACGACGTAGGTCTAGATACCAGCTATAGTCTTCTGGTGAAAGGTGGTTGAGGCGCAGTTTATCTTCTAGTACGCTTAGACGCTCTTCCCTTTGGCTGCCGCCAATGATCTCTCCAATCTTTGGAACAAGCACATCCATCGCAGCAACAGTTTTATTGTCATCGTTAGCGCGCATATAGAATGCTTTAATTTCTTTTGGATAGTCGGTCAAGATGACAGGCTTGTTAAAGAACTCTTCGGCTAGGTAGCGCTCATGTTCCGTTTGGAGATCTGTTCCCCATTTGACAGGAAACTCAAAACTACGGTCGGCTTTTTCTAAAATACGGACAGCATAGGTGTAAGAGGCGCGCTCGAAAGGAGTTTGAATAACTTTTTGCAGACGTTCGATAAGGCCATTGGAAATTCTTTGATCGAAAAACTCCATGTCCTCTTTACAGTTATCCAGAGCATATTTAATGATATATTTTAAGTAGTCTTCCGCATTATCCATATTATCTTTCAGATCTGCGAATGCCATTTCGGGTTCGATCATCCAAAACTCTGCTAAGTGGCGCGTCGTATTGGAATTTTCGGCGCGAAAGGTAGGTCCAAAGGTATAGATATCGGAAAGAGCGCATGCGTAAGCTTCGCCATTGAGCTGACCGGAAACAGTTAAAAAAGCCTGGCGAGCAAAAAAGTCTTGAGTATAGTCAATTTTACCTGTGGGGTCTCTTGGAAGCTTTTCAGGGTCGAGTGTAGAAACCTGAAACATTTTACCCGCACCTTCGCAGTCTGACCCCGTGATGATAGGTGAATGCAGATAGAGAAAGCCCTTGGATTGGAAAAAGAGGTGTGTGGCAAAAGCAAGGGCATTGCGCACGCGTGCGACAGCACCCAGAGTATTTGTACGAGGACGTAAGTGAGCAATCGTCCTAAGAAATTCAAACGTATGTCTTTTCTTTTGTAAAGGATATGTTTCGGGGTTACATAAACCGATGACCTCTAGCTGCTTGGCCTGAACTTCCAAATGTTGCTGCTTTCCGGGGCTCTCAACCAAGTTCCCTACAACACTTACTGAAGCACCTGTAGAGAGTTCTGTTAAAAGGCGTGTGTAGTTGGAGAGCTCGGGAGTGGCAATTACCTGAATATTGTCTAGGCAAGAGCCATCATTAACTTCGATAAAGCAAAAGTTTTTTTGTTGACGCACAGTACGAACCCAGCCTTTTATGGAAACTTCGCGTCCGACTAGACGGGCGTGATCTGCTTGATGAATGTGCTTAATGCGTGTACGCATAG
>CAZZJE010000137.1:0-7288 GCA_964654295.1 uncultured bacterium
CTGCCTCAAAGACTAAGGAAGAACCGACTAACAGAAGCGAGCCGCATTCTCTTCGAAACAGAGAAGCTAATGAGAGAGGCAGCTAAAGCGTGGAAGTTTGAGGATGCGGCGCACTATCGCGATGAATTGCGCAAGTATCAGGAGATGGCGCTGAAGTATACCTAGTCCACCCGAGCCCTCCTTCATGCCCCGTCCCTCCTTCGTGCCCGTGTGCGTGCCCGTGCCCGAATAAAATAATCAAAAAATCCGAATGACTTTGCTCCACGCATACGGGCAAAAGCAATTAATTTTGATCCATTAAATTAAAATAAAGAATTTTGATTTTTATTTATTTTATTCGGGCACGGGCACGCACACGGGCACGAAGGTGGGGCACGAAGGAGGACGGGGCATGAAGGCGGGGAATCCTCCTTGACTTATAGACTCTCTTCTGCTATTGTTTCCGTAGTAAAACTTTAAAATTGAGTACAACATCTATGCGTCCTGGCAACGTCTTTGTCTTAACAAAAACGTATTACACTCCTAGCTTCTGCCAGTTTAGCGCAATTGCAGAGGTGATGGCTTTCGATGTGATGGCCTATACTTTCTCCCAAGCGCCGTAGAGAATTAAGTGCTCAGATCACCTTTTCCAAAAAGGCCTCAAGTCGCTCTTAAGCGTCTTTAAACCAAGAATGACAGGATGGAGCCTATGGACATGGTATTCGAATCAGAGGGACCAGTCACCCAGCGTTTAAGTAAAGTATTAGCCAGTGCCGGTGTCGCGTCGCGTCGTACCTGTGAAGAGCTCATTTTTGCCGGATGCGTCCGCGTTAATGGAGAGGTCATTCGCGAGCCACAATTTCGTGTGAGCGCAGTGGATGAGCTTAAAGTCAATGGCAAGAAAGTCGGTCCTACACAAAAAAAACTCTATTTCATCGTGAACAAGCCTGTCGGCTATCTTTGCTCTAGCCGTCGCTTTAAGAACGAAAAGATTCTGCTCGACCTCTTCGAAGATATTTCCGAGCGCCTATTTACTGTTGGACGTCTGGACAAAAATACATCAGGTTTAATTTTAGTCACAAATGACGGCCATTTTGCCAATAAAGTGATCCATCCCTCCTCTGGCGTTGTCAAAGAGTATCTAGCTAAGACTGTTCAAGAGATCACCCATGAGCATCTGCAGGAACTTTCGGCAGGATTACAAGTGGAAGGAGTCTTTGTCAAGCCGGTCAAAGTGACTAAAGTACGCCGTGGAACCTTAAAAATTTCTGTGTTAGAGGGAAAAAAGCGTGAAGTGCGCCAGATGTTAGAAGCGGCAGGGCTGGACATCGTCGAGCTGCAGCGCATCCGCATTGGCGCCTTACAACTTGGAAATTTAGAGCCAGGACAATATCGTCCTTTGAGCGACCGCGAAAAAGCGATGCTCTTCGAATAATCTTAAGGAGCTTTAGCGTGAAACGCGTTCCCCCTCAGTCCGAAACAATCGTTCCTCTATTAATTTCTCTCTGGCGAAAATTTAGTAAGACTCCCGGCCCAGCAGATCGCCTGCAAACACGCGAGTTTCGTAGCGTCGTCAACGCCATTAAACAGCTTCGCCAAGGATGGCAGCCGAGCGGCAAGCTTTGGGGTCAGGAGCCGTTAAAGCAGCCAGAGCTATTAGGTGCCTATCTGCTCTACTACTGGCAGCTGCATTATCAAGAGGGTCTCTCGTTTCTCGCCGAATTACCGCGAGCTCCTCGCCGTGTTTTAGATGTATGCAGCGGGGCAGCCCCCTTTGCCTACGCAGCACTGCGGCATGGTGCGCAAGAGGTGATTGCTTGGGATCGCAACCGTGAAGCGCTCAATTTAGGAGCGCAGCTGTGCGGGCGAAGCGGCTATCCGTTGACTTTGCGCTATGGTGATGCCAAAGGGGCTGACCTGTCCAAAGAGAAACCCTTCGATTTAATCATTGTTGGACATGCTCTCTTTGATCTCTTCCCCTATGCAAGCTGGAATAAATCTCTCGATCGCCCTGCCCTCTTTATCTCTTCTCTGTTGCAAAAATTATCTCCAGAGGGACACTTATTACTCGTTGACTCCTCGGATAACGAAAGCAACACACTTCTTTTAAAATTGCGCGATCGTTTGGTGTCAGAAGGCGCTCATTTGCATGCTCCCTGCATCTGGCAAGGCAACTGTCCAGCTTTAGAAAAATCTGGCGCCCCCTGCTATGCCCAACGAGAAATGGAAAAACCCTTTTTGCTTAAAGAGCTTCAACGCGCAGCCGAAATTAATTTAAGCTCCCTCAAAGCAACCTATCTTATCTTCCGTCCAACTGCACCTAGCTATCCGGAACATAAACCTCTTTACCGCGTCATCTCCCCGGCGCTTCCTGGCCCTCAAGGGAAAACGTTCTATCTCTGTGGAACGGAGAGCAAAAAGCAGCTCTCTTCCCATCTAACCCCAACTCCAGAAAAGGCGCGCGCCTTTGATTTCTTGCGTCGAGGCGATCTTATCACCTACTCGGATCTGACAGAAGAGGGCAATCGTCTGACAGTTAAGCAAGAAAGCAGTGTTAAACTATCAGCTCCTTGCGATCAACCACCTTAATGATCTTAATCAAGCATTAACAATTAATTATTAATGTAAGAAGAGACAACACTTTTATCGATTTTTTTCCTAGACTTTATTCAATTGGCCAGGCAGAGGAAGGCAAAGTTAAATAGAGTAGGTTGTCATTCGAGGTTAATATGTACGGCGATCTCTCACATTTTCGTTCTCCAGATTGGGAAAAAAAGGTCTCTTCAGCTGTGCAAGCATTAGAGCAGGCTGCACTTAAAATGGAGCAGCGCCACTCCAGTACCATCCGAGAACTTGGCTGGAAGATTCTGCGCACCATTTCGACGCAAGCGCAAGAGCGTGAAAAGATGCAGTTGGAACGTTTATCCGCAGCTCTGATGACCGTCGAAAGCTTTTTAGCGCGTCAAAAAGAGGATCTCCAACAACACCCTGACCTCATTTCCCATGCCACACAAACTCTCTTACGTTTTCGCCAAGCATGGGAGCAGAAAAAGCAGAGCGACGTTCCAGAAAAGAGCTGGAGGAAACGTTTTGCAGCACTACTCAACTCCTCTAACTCTAAAAAGCTGGCCGTCGACCGCCGGATGGCTCACCTGCGTCCACAAGGGAATAACTCTCTTCAAAAATCATCGACTAAACCTTTTTCTATTCGCCCTTTAGCTCCTTGTGTTAAAAAGGAAGAGGAAGATGAATTGTTTACAAAAGAGAGAGACGCTCTGAGAACAAAATGTCTCCGCATGTACCGAGAAAAGTATGGAACAACGGCTCTAGACACACTCTCGATCTTACAAAACGCTCGTATTTTCAGTAAGTTTACAGAAAAAAAGAGCGAACCCGATGTTAAAATCGCTCATTTGCATACCATTTTAGTTAATCCAGCGCGCGGAGAGCGAGCAGTTGTAGAAGGGGCCTTTGAACGCTCCCAACAAGGGGGAGCGCGCAGTGTTCCGCTGCCAGACAGCTTTCGCATCACATCCGAGATGCATCAGGAATTTCCTTTATGCGTCCAAGACTGCGGCTTTACTTGGCCCTCTCCAGACAGGATTTTACCCGCTAACCATAGCTTTTGGCTCGATTTACAAGAGAAAAAACGGCAACAATTTGGGCGATATTCACGAGAAGAGCTTTTAGAACGCAATGAAGAACTCATCTGTGCAAAAAACCGACTGTTTAGGCAGCATACGAAAGATCTCTTGGGATTAGTGGAAGAGGTTGTTTCCGCTATTGTCTTTAAAGCCGTCAGTAACGATCCAACTTGGCGTCCAGCCGTCCGAGAATATTTTGCTTCGCTTGTCAACAAATCTGATCCCTTTATCTTTTTGTCTACTGTGCATCAACGCTTGCAGACGCTGCTGATCACACGGCCTTTACAGGGATTAGAAAATGAAACCCCCAGAATTTTTTCCATCTCTCAGCCTGAACAGATTCGCAACCAGCAGCTCCTTGCTAAGCTAACAGCCCAGCGTGCAGAAGAGTTAAAGGGTTTAACCAAGAACCTCGATATTCCCACGCATACCTATGTCTCTACCCTATCTTCTCTATTAACCCCACACACACAACCTCTTCTCCTGCGCTCTTTCTGCAAAGAGCCTCAGGCCGAAAGCTCTATTACAGATTGGCAAAGACGTTTACAGCTGCACTGTTTGATTCAAACAGAGCATTTTACTGAACAGTTTAGCTCTGACTCTTGGCGCTCGGATGCTCTCTTGAAAGATCTTTTAGCTCATCAAATTAGAGAAAAGATTTCTCTATGGAGCCTAGATAGCTGGCAAAATCATGCGTTAGCAGAAAAGCTAATACCCAATTCATTACAGCACTCAATTTAAAAAATTTATTTTTAATTTAATCCCGCGTAAGTTGAAATTAAAATTAGATTACGCGGAGGCATGTGATGGCATCGACATCAGCAGCTGTTATTCAAGACTCTAATGTCAAACAGCAAGTGTATGGATTTGGTGGAACCTTTCCAGCGCCACCACTCGATCGCAATCTGCTAGGAGGCAAAGGCAAGGGGTTGGCTGAAATGGCCTCTATCGGTATGCCGGTGCCGCCTGGATTTATCATTACCACCGAGGCTTGCAATCTCTATCGCAAACAGAAAAGGGTTCTCTCTTCTGAACTAAAAGAAAATATTTTTAAAGCATTGCAAGAGCTAGAGAAAATTCGCTGCATATCTTTTGGTGCAGACCATCATCCCCTACTCGTCTCTGTCCGCTCGGGCGCCCGCGTCTCGATGCCTGGTATGATGGACACAATTTTAAACTTGGGCCTCAACGATCGTTCTGTAGAAGGCTTTGCCGAAGCTATTCAGAATCCTCAAGCCGCCTATGACAGCTATCGCCGCTTTTTAATGATGTATTCTGAAATTGTTTCGGGAATCTCCCACAAACATTTCGAACGAGCTGCCAGCGTCGTACGCTTGCAAGAAGGGGTGCACTATGACATTGAGTTGAGTCTAAAGGCTTTAAAAGACCTCTGCCAACTCTTCAAACGCATCCATCTCGAACAGACAGGCAAAGACTTCCCCGAAGACCCCAAAGAGCAGCTATTAGCTGCTGTTGCAGCGGTTTTTAACAGCTGGGATAGTGAAAGAGCCGTTCTCTATCGCCAGCTGAACCGAATCCCTGCCGAATGGGGCACGGCCGTCGTTGTTCAAAGCATGATCTTTGGTAACTTAGGCGAAAACTCAGCTACAGGCGTTGCGTTTACCCGTAACCCAGCGTCGGGAGAAAATGCTTTTTATGGAGAATTTTTGCCCAATGCGCAGGGAGAAGATGTCGTCGCAGGCATTCGTACCCCACATCCAATTAACCGCTACCAAACAGAGTTGACAAAGTCTTCTTTGACAAGCCTAGAAGAGAGTTTGCCAACGGTTTATCAGGAGCTTTTACAAATTGTTAAGCGCCTAGAGAAGCACTACCATGACATGCAGGATATTGAGTTTACCATTGAACATGGAAAACTTTTTATGCTGCAGACACGCACAGGCAAACGCACAGGCTTTGCAGCGATCCGAATGGCGGTAGAAATGTTAGAAGAGGGTTTGATTGATGAGAAGACCGCTTTAAGGCGCATCGATCCTAACCAGCTGGCACAGCTGTTAGCCCCTATCTTTGACCCAAAAGCGAAAGAGAAGGCCAAAGAGTTTTATGTTGCCAAGGGGTTAAACGCTGGGCCTGGTGCCGCTTCTGGAAGAGTCGCCTTTACTTCAGAAAAAGCAGTCGAATACAAAGGCCAAGGCATTCGCTGTATTTTGGTGAGAGAAGAGGCTAACCCCGATGATTTTCCCGGAATGGTTGCAGCCGACGGCATTTTAACCCTACGAGGAGGCAGCACCAGCCATGCAGCCGTAGTAGCTAGAGGCATGGGCAAGCCTTGCGTCGTTGGATGCGATGCTCTCACCTATAATGAGCAGCAAAAGACTCTTTCTAAAGAAAGCCATGTTGCCCATGAAGGCGATTTTATTTCGATCGATGGCTTAACAGGCGAAGTTTTTTTCTGCGACTTACAGACAAGCCCTTCTGAAATCGTGCAGGTTTTGATTGAAAAGAGTAAAAAGCCGGAGGATAGCCTTCTTTACCGCCAATTCCAGCGCATCATGGAACTAGCCGATAAGTATCGCACGCTTCGCGTACGCACTAATGCTGACACGCCGCATGACAGTCATGTCGCAAGAGCCTTTGGGGCGGAGGGCATTGGCTTATGTCGAACAGAACATATGTTTATGGATGTACGTCGGCTAAATGACGTACGCTGCATGTTCTTTAGCACGCGCTATGCCGAGCGCCACCAGGCCATTGAACAGCTACTGCCCCATCAAAAAAGCGATTTCATCGAAATCTATAAAATGATGGATGGGCTGCCTGTAACAATTCGACTGCTTGATCCTCCCCTGCATGAGTTTATGCCTCACAATGAAGATGAACTGAACTTTTTAGCCCAGCTGATGGGCGTCTCTAGAACAAAGCTGGCTGAAATTCGCTCTCTTTTAGAAGAGCAGAACCCCATGCTTGGCCATCGCGGCTGCCGCCTCGGAATCTCTTTTCCTGAGCTGACAGCCATGCAGACAAGAGCAATTCTAGAAGCTGCCATTGAAGTTGCTCAGGAGGGCTATACAGTGATCCCTGAGATCATGATTCCCTTAGTTGGAATGGAATCGGAGTTTCATCACCAAAAGGCTATTATTGACCAGACAGCTAAACTTGTTTTTGCAGAAAAGGGCGTCAAAATCGATTACCATGTCGGCACGATGATTGAATTACCAAGAGCATGCCTAATTGCCGACAAGATTGCTCAAGAGGCAGAATTTTTCAGCTTTGGAACAAACGACCTTACCCAAACAACATTTGGCATCAGCCGAGACGACAGCAGCAAATTTGTCCCCAGCTATGTAAGCGGTGTCGTCGATCCCAATAGCCATGATGAAATGCTGCAAATCCTTACGGATGATCCCTTCCAAGTGTTAGATAGCGTGGGTGTGGGAGAGTTGATGAAGATAGCCGTTCAGCGCGGAAGAAAAGTGCGTCCTAACTTAAAATGTGGAATCTGTGGAGAACACGGTGGCGAGGCGCATTCGATTGCCTTTTGCCACTCGATCGGACTCGACTATGTCTCTTGTTCCCCCTATCGAGTACCGATTGCCAGGCTGGCAGCCGCTTTGCCAAACGCCGCCATCGGTCAGCGCGGCGCTGAGCCGCCAGCTTCCCTCGGCGGGGTTGCTGAGCGACGAGGCGTAAGTTCCGCCGTCGAC
>CAZZJE010000138.1:0-7210 GCA_964654295.1 uncultured bacterium
ATGTACATTGGGCCTCATAAGACAACAATTTTGCAATTACCTCTAAAGCCTACGCCACATTTCTTTGCCTAACGATGACGCCAGGAGACGCCAAAGCCAAAAGAGGGGCGAACAGCTACACGCTCGCGATAGACGACGGGTGCTGGACGGGCATAGACCTCTTCATACACAGGAACACACTCCACACAAGGTGCGGGTGCTACTGCGACAGGAGCATAGCAGCCTGGAGGAGGTACAACAGCTTCACGGTAAACGACCCGACGCTCAACAGGTTGAACGTATACAGGTGCAGGAGCAATGACTGGCCCCGCTCCAAAGCCAATTGAGACACTCGTTCGGCTACGTGCTTCGACTTCTGAGCTGATGCCTACTAAACTAGCGATAGCTACTAATAGTGCAATCGGTTTCAGATAAATCATAGGAACCTCCTATTAAATAAACAAAAGATGAGATGCAATAAAAAATGCAATCTCGTTACAAGTTTATTAGAGTTGCCTAATTTAATAAAGAACTATTCTTTTAAGTTGTTGGTTTAGCATTGTTTATGACTCAGTTAACTCTCTCGCCTTTGTTTTTGTCAGATGCACACATAAAATTGCTAAGTTCTGCGTCAGCGACTGGTATTGTGTCATGAAGTTAATTTCGTTATGTAACATTGTCACAAATAGCTCAAGTCCTTCCGATCCAAAATGTCGTAAAATTCGTGTTAGCCACTGAGAAATTGCTTCGCGCGAAGAGAGCATCTGCTTTAATCCACTATTATAAATAAATAGTAACGCCTCTCCTTCTAACTCCAATTGCCCATCTTCAAAAGTTAAAGCCTCCTTGCGCTCTAAAGACCAGACAATAGGAGGGTCCATTCCATGTGCTTCGTAAGAGAGATGTTTGTACTCTGGGTGAATCGTCATTTGCAAATGGGGATAGGAGCGAGACGCTGAGGAGACATCACGCAGCAGATGAAATAAACCCTTGAATCCCTTCTCTTTAGATTCGGACACTGAAAAAGTGACTCCTTGACGTTTATCCCGATCAATCCGCAACAGCAATCCCTGAGAGCTGTTTGGAGCATTGGCTTTTAAGGCTCGTAATTTAACATGGCGGTCACGGAATTCGTCGACAACCTTTTGAAACATATGATGTTGCAATAATAAGGAACACTCATATTCTCCATATAGGCGCTCTCGAGCCGCTGCACTTTCCCGCAGCCTCGTGATTGTCTCCTTTAGACATTCACTCATTGTGCTGAAGGTATTTGCCAATTCAACAATTTCTGTCGGGCCGCTCACTTGGATGGCTTTGCCATATTCTCCCGCAGCAATACTTAACGCTGAGTTCTTTAAAAGACTGACTGGACGGCTAATCTTATTTGCCACCCAAATAAGCGTTAAAACGACTAGAGCAATGCCAAAAAATGAGGCCAAACCAATCATAAGCAGAGCATCTGTTAGTTTGGCATCGATCACACGTAAACTCATGTCAGCTGCTAATAAAGCAATCACCTCTCCATCTGCATTCATGATTGGTGCATAACCTGTTAGAAAACGCTCTTTTGTATCCCTGCTTGTATAGATAGGTGTGATAAAAGCCTCTTTTGTCTGATAGACAATCCGCTCATCAGTTTCACTAAAATCTTGCTCTCCTGGATGGTGAGAAGGTGTCTTGACATCCTCTTCAAGAGGTTCAGTTGCATCGAGCAGGTAGACCTGTCTGTAGGCGTCAAGCTGATTCTGCCCGTCAAAGATATGATTGGTATCGCTTAATCCGCGGTCCAATAAGATGGGTTCCCCCTTTTTTACCGGTAGAACCTGCAAAAGACCGATATTGGATAAACTGAGCTGCTCTTTAATCTCATGCAGCATTTTATGATAGTGGCGGTAAATAGGGCTGTTAATGACACCAGGTTCCTGCGCATGTTCAATCAGCCAACTGACTTTCTGCGCCGATAGGCAGTGTGAGCTGCTGACAACAACCGCTTTTAAGCTCTCTCTAGCACTTCTTAAAATCTCTTTGTACCAGTTGTAATAAAAAAATACTCCAATTAAGGCCACGAAGGCAATGATGGGAGGCAATAATAGGCTAAGTAAACGGGAGCGAATGGTCATAAAATACAACTCCTTAGGAGATGTAAGAGGTAAACTTACGAGGGCGAAAACGCATGGTGGCCGTGTAGACCTGTAAAAACCCTAAGGCAACGTCAGGACACTCGGAAATAATCGTTAACAGGTGTGTTTCTGATAGGGCGAGTAGCTGTGTCTCTGTCTTGCTGACAGCTGTATAACCTCTTGGAATGCCGCTAAAAAGCGATTCATCACCAAAAAAGTCATTGCTATATAAATTAGCCATGAGCTGCCCTTCTGGGCTATACACCTCTACGATCCCTTCTGCAATCAGATACATGCGATGGGCTGTTTCGTTACATTGAAAAATGGTCTCTCCCTTTCCAAATGCTGCAGCAACGAGCTTATCTGCAATAGGCAGAAGCAAGTTTAACTCTAACGAGGTAAAAGGCGGTGTTTTCTTTAATAAAAAAGTTTTTTCAATCAAATTTAAGCGCTTCATGTCTCTAGCAACTCATAAGCAAAATGGTGAAAAAGCTCCTCTTGGGTCATCATCTGTTGCCGCAATGAATCTCTCCAATTAGGCATATCTAATCGATATTTAAATGTAGCCGAAACAATCTGATCGAGCTGAGAGGAGGAGTTGCTCAAATAGTTAAGTAGCTCTTCTAAGTTCATCGGATCTCGGTTTTGCTTCAGATACAGATGCCGCTGCTCATCTTCCGGTACGGCTCCTAACAAAGGGTAAAGCAGGCGAAGCAGCTGATGCTCACAACTCTTCTCCAATGCCTCTATCACTTGACTGCGCACTTTCGAGTTGCGGCTACGTAGGCAACGCGAGAGCAGCTCGCAATCTTCAACTTCGCCTGCAACACCTAATAATTGGATAATAAAGTCTTGGATCGAGTGAAACCGTGTGAGTAACGCCTCTTGCAGTAAACTCAAGTCTGTCGTCGGATAGCGATCTCGAATCGTATTCGCATGATAAAGATAGAAGAAAGCTTTTTCACTTTCGATCTGTAAAATCTCTTTTAAATTAGCTCTAAGCTGTGGCGGAGCCAATCGTCCCAAAATTCTACCAGCCAAGACTCGACAGCGGTCATGGAGAGAGGTGTCTTTAGTAATGGCTAATAACACAGGCACTGTTCGCAATCCTAATCGGAAGATGATCTGTTCGGTTAATAGGCGCTCATTAGGGCGAAAATGCAAAGAAGATAAAATCAGCTCTTTTACCAGCGAAGAGTCAATCATTTTCCCTAAGGCTGTCAAACAGGCAATTCTAAACTCATGATCACTCTGATAGCGCAATAAGCTAATCAGCTCCTTAGCGTGGCGGGCACATTGACGATCCGCTATCTGGGAAATAGCCATGGCTGACGCACGAGCAATCGTCGCCGAAGGATTCCTTAAATAGGGTAACAAAATTTCAACGTCATGGGGCGATCCGTCAGCCGCAACAACTTGAATCCCGACGCGAACCTCCTCTTCAATAGATGAATCTAACAGCTCTTGCAAATGTTTAGCTGCTAAGGTGCGATTCCATGCAGCTGTAGAGGGAGAAAGATGTGCCCATGATTTTTTTAGAGAGACAATAGCTGCTCCACGCAAAAGGAGATCCACACTTTCTAAATCGGTTAAGGCCTTTTCTGGATGTAAGAGACCTAGTCGAGCTAAATAAAAATGGATTTCACCTCTCACCTCATCAGTAGGGGGGTCGTTCAGCCAAGAAAAAAGTGTATCGATCACTAAAGGATGATCCATAAACTTGCTCTTAGCTAAGACATTTAAGAGCGCGGGCGTCGCTTCATTGGAGAGGCGGCCTGTCTGCTGGAGGATCTGCTTTAAGATCGCTTCGTCTTCAAAACTTAAGAGCGTTTCAATCGCAAAAAGCTGCGCCTCTTCGTCGCCCTCCTGCTTGAGAAGAGATAATAGACGAAACTCAGCCTCTTTCTGCGTCTTACGTGGTATCAGCTTCAACCAGTCACGCACGACTTTTTGAAAGTGAATTGCATTTTCAGCAAGGTTCTCATAGATCGCTCGTCCATAACGAGTCTTTAGTGTCAAAGAGGTTAACAGCCATCCGATAGAGAGAATCAAGCCTATCAAATGGCTGTTGACAAAGGGCAGTGAGAGCAGAAGAGAGCTCACCAATAAACCTGCTGGCTCAAAGAAAGATTCAATCGTGATACGTACCTTGTACTTAAGCTTGGAAGGCACTGCGTTCAATAAGAGGTTGAAGTTGCTATCATCGATCACATAGAGCGTTCCCTCCACAACTAGAAACCCAAGCAGAGGAAACAGAAGCATGTCACTAAACTGCCAACCGGTAAAGGTGATGACCAGCAGCATGGGAGAAACCGTCAAAAGACTGGCCACTCCAAACCGTCTAACAAAGCGACTATAGAAAAATAGTCCAATTAATAAGTTTAACAAACTGACAACCACTAAGGCACTTCCTAAAAAATGGGTAAGTGCTGCTTCATCAGTCTCTTCCAGAGGTAGTGTCGATGGTGTCGCAAAGTAGTCTTCAAATGCAGACATATAATTATACTCGGTTGTACTCATCAACACATAGTTGAAAAAGTTTCCAAGCATTAAAATGATCGCAAATTTAGAACTAATGATTTCTCGAAAAACGACCCACAAGGAGAGCTCACCCAAACTGCTGCTAGCATCCAGGGAGTGCTCGTCAGGGACAGCCTCCAATTTTTTGGAAATCGAATAGACTCCATAAGAGGCAACGAGAAGGAGTGCAATAATTAAAGCGACGACCTGATGGAATTCTACCACTCCAGATCGCATGACAAGGCCTGTTGTCGCGACACCTAAAAAGACAGAGGAGCTGAAGAGACAAAATAGTCTCTTTCCATCTTGAAGATCAAAAAATTGATCGACAAATGTCCAGAAAGCCATTGTAACAACGCTAAAGAAGATTGTGCCGAAAACTTTGAGAGAGAAATAAAGCGCCTTAAAATTTGCCTCTGGGACGGTCTGCAAAAGGATGTAAATCCCCCCATAGAAGCAAATTCCTATGCTCAAAACAACCAAAAAGATGCGCTGACTAGTAAATGTATGAAAGACATGCAGTAGAAAGAGCGCCAAAAAGACCATAATAATGGCTGTAATCATATAGGCTGTCGGCAATGATTCGGCGCCTATATGGATCAGAAAGATCGCATCAGAAAATTTTTGACCTAAAGTGACTGCTAAAGCCCAGACAAACCCCAGAAGAGCGATCATCAAAGCTTTTTTTTCTTCTCCGGGGTAAACATTGAATAAGCGGCTAAAGGAGAGTCGCATCTCTTAAGGTGTTAGACCTCTGTTGGAAAGATTAAAATCTCTTAAATTATGCCAACTTTGAGTATTTAGTACTACGTTTAATCTCTGGAATAGGGAAAAGATGTAGGGAAGGCCAAGGCAGATGGGAATGGATTAAGGGATCATCACTCAATTGTCTTTAAATCTAAAAAAGAGATAATCAATTTTTTGCTTTATTAAAAACAGGAAAATTCTATGAACGTTCATCGCCTCACCACACTCTCTCTTCTCTCCAGTTCTCTCACTCTCTTGCCTCTTCATGTCGATGCAGCCTCCACTCACCAAACGAAGCGAACAGTTCCCTATACAGCTCAAGAGCTCAATCCTGCCGATGGTCATCTTCCTCAAGGAGCAGCCGCTCCGGCTATTGTAAGCTCTCAAGCCTATGTGAAAAGCTTAGCTAAAATTGTCTACTATTGGGCCTATCCCATGGTTAATCTCTTTGCCCGTACAAACCAGTGGGAAGTGATGAAAAAGCCAGGGTTATATCTAGGGATGTTTCCTGCAGCACCAGAAAATAGAATTTCTTACCAAACAAATTTACTGCTGCCTTCTCAACGTTGGATTGTCTCCCCAACGATGGACACGATCTATGGCAGTAGCTTTTTGAATTTGAAAAAGGAGGCTGTTGTCTTACAAATACCGATGCAAATCCCTTCTCAATTCTATTGGTCGATTCAAATTTCCGATGCTTTTACCAACGTCATTCATCAGTTTGGTTCTAATCGAGAAGCTCAAGGAGGAAAATATCTCGTCGTCAGTCCTGATTGGGAGGGAGAGCTACCCAAGGAATTCAAAGGAGTTCTTAAAATGCCGACGAATTTTGCCTGGATCCTTTCCAGCTCATATATGGGCAGCTCGCCTCAAAGCCAGCAGGATGCACGTGAACTTCTAAGCCAAATCGATGTCTACCCCCTTAGTCAAAACAACGGAGATTTTCGCGTCGTCGATTTAGAAGCAATTAATAAAAACATTGTCTTTCCAGAAGGTGCAACCGAAGAGATTGTGAAAGAGAATCCGGAGCGATTTCGTCCCTATTGGATGAATCCCCATGATTTTTGGGCAAATTTATCTAAGGCTCTCGAGCTGAATACAACGGCATCGAAAGAAGAGATGCCGATGATTGAACAGGCGAAAAGCTTGATCGCTCTCTATCAGCATGACCATGTCTACAAAATTCTTCTCGACCAGGCCGCTTTAGAGGCCTATACAGAATTAAAAACGGGATCAAAATATCAATTTCTGGGAGTCGATGCAGGTAACGGGTGGCAGCGTCAGGAAAATGCTGGCTGCTGGGGAAGCGACTGGTACGGACGTGCGCAGGCTTCGGCTGTTAATCTGTTAGGCAGCAATAGTAAAGATGTTCTGACTTTTACCCGTGCAACCGATGCTGATCATTATCCGTTGGATGGCCGTTACACCTATGTCCTCAATTTTACTAAAGACTCTCTTCCTCCTGTTAACCAAAATAAGGGCGGCTTCTGGTCTCTGACGCTCTATAACGAAGACTATTTTATGCTTCCAAACCCTCCGAACGGACGTAATCGAATCGGAACAGTCGATATCAATGCAGACGATCTACAATTTAATTCCGATGGTTCTTTCTCGATTACCATCAGCCAGCTCGAACCGCAAAATATCTCCGCACGAGCCAACTGGCTGCCTTCTCCCCCAGGTAAATTTAACCTGGTTTTCCGCCTCTATGCTCCCTCCGAATCTGTTCTGAAAAGGGAATATAAACTGCCTAATGTCACCCGCAAATTTTAATCTGCAAGAGACTAAAGGCTAAAGCCTGTAGAACAAGCGCAGGCTAAAGAGGTAATTGCAAAATTGTT
>CAZZJE010000139.1:0-7188 GCA_964654295.1 uncultured bacterium
TGCCGCAAAGATTCATAATTTAAAATCTGATCCAGCTCCTCTTCGTCCTTGGTATGGCGCTGTTGCGTATAAAAGCTCACTCCTCTCCCCTCTCCAATAACCTCGCGTACATACAGACTCTCATCGCTATAAATATAAGCTCCAGCAGCTAACCCATTCCATACTCGCTCTTGAACGCCATCTCTAAGATGCGGGCTGCAGTTTAAAACGATCTTGGAGTGGCGCATCCACTGCAACCCTTCCACGTAACTAACTGAAGGATGAAAAGTGATATTTTTCTGATTTTTAAGAGCATGGCGCCAGCCAGGTGAGTCACCGACAAGTTGAACAGGAAGGTCGCGAATAGATTGAATTAGTTGAAGTCTAGACTTTGCTCGCAAAAGCATTTCAACCTCCTCTAAAACTTGTCTGAGAGAAAAATTTCCAGTAAGTGGTTGTGAACTTAAAAACGCATTAAAATGCCTTTCAAAAATTGTGATAAAGGAAAGAGTTGAAGATAAACTCTCTTCGATAACCGCTTGCATCAACTTCACCAGCCAACTTGGAAACAGCTCTCTCCAGCGCTGCTCTCGCGTCTCTATATCGATCCATGAGGCCAGAAAGAGAACTTGATGGGATCTTTCCGACTGAACCGATTCAAATAAAGAAGCTTCTGTTGCTGGAGGCCAAAAAAAGGCGGACGCTCCCTTTGCTTGCAGCATCTTGCAAGAGAGACGATCATTACAGGCAAAGCGGATCCAGGGAGAGTCTAAAAGATAAAAGTATCGATAGGCCAGGTCAACTAAGACACAGAGGTGGGGCCGGCCTATCATATCGCAGAGAAGGATTCCTGGGGCATAGGCAGGGGCGCCATTGCATCCGACCGTTATATCTGGAGGCTGATCTAGCAGCTGTTCATATTCAGAGGCTCCCTGAATCAGCGTCATATTTAAGCCTGCTTTTTCAGCAGCAAATGCCATCTGTCTAGTCAAATGATGTAAGACTCCATATTGACTACTATCCGGCAAAATAAAAGCAAATTTAAGAGGATTGTCCATTTGTTTACTCATTTAAACATCGATTATTCCTAGAGAAAATGTGCATAAATTCAAAGATCTATTTGATATTTAAAATCGATGTTATAATTAAAAGTGTAGAGTATTTGAAGGAGAAATTAATGACTAAAGAACATCCTCTCAATAAGGCTTTTGACGAACTACATAAAGTTTTAAAAAAGCTAGAAAAGCATGCTAACGACCCTATGCCGCAGTATGTCGATCCAGAAGTTTTAAAAATGCTTGATAAAGTATCGGAAGAGGTAGATCAGTTTGAAAAAGAGACAATTGAGATGCGAGACAGCTTAGGGTTGAATGAAAGAGATATTCAAAAAAAACTACACTCTCCGCCTCCTGAAACACCGGAACAGACGCGAGATCTGATGACACGTTCTCTTAAAGCAATGAACGAAGTCGACAAGTTAAAGGATCAATATAACACTCCAAATCCAAAAGGAGAGACTCCCATGAGTCTACTCAACAAGAAGAAGGGAGATTCTGCTGAAGCGCGCAAAGCGCAGAAAGCGCGAGCAAGCAAGTTTCGCCGTATGGGAGGAAACAAGGACTGGCGTCCGATGTAACTTTTGCTATAGAGAAAGCTTCGACTGGTTGAAAGATGAGTAAAGAAGAATTTTTCGATGAAAATATCAAGCGTTGGAGAGCTTTTTGGCCAGAACAGGTTGCTTTATGGCTATTAGCTGTCGAACAGATGAAAAAAAATTTGGAAACGACACAAGCGGTTTCAAATTTAGTTCCTCTCGACTTTGAACCTGGGATTATTTCATCAGAAACAGAAGTCTTATATATCTATGGCTTCGGGTCGGGTGAGTTAGGTTCAACTTTACAAGAGTGGTTAAAAGGGTCGCCTAAGCGTCAGCTTGTTTTAATTGAAGACGATCCTTTAGTTTTTTATAAATTTTTTAAAAGTGAACAGGCCTCGCGCCTGCTCCATCATCCCCAAATTTGGATAGGCTTTACATCTACTTTAGAAAAAGAGCCGCACTCCCTTGAAGATATCTGCACCTATTTTTTTGATCTAAAATCCCAAACACTCTTTTATACCTCTTATGCAGTGAACAAGCCGTCCCGATGCCGCGAGGTGGCAGCTTGGATTGACCTCTATCAGCAGATCATGCAAGGCCGAGAGAACGAGTTTAGAGGCAATAGCAATGGCGTCTATGACAATTTAGCAGCAAATTTGCCTACACTATCTAGAGCCAGCCAGGGCACAAAGATGCGCGGATTTTTTGAAGGCGTGCCCGCTATCGTCTGCGGGGCAGGACCTTCACTCGATCGACAGATTCCTCTTCTTCGTAAAGCGCGCTCGAAGGCTTTAATTTTTGCGGGAGGCAGTGCACTTAACGCTTTAAATGCCTACTACCTGCTCCCCCATTTTGCCATCGCAACAGATCCGAACCGTTATTTCTTTAGCAGACAGCTGATGAGTGAAGCCTACGAAACACCGATCTTATACAACTTAAGAGTAAACCGACACGCCCTTGAACTGCATCTTGGAGATCTTATCTATTTAGGCGGGGATAATGCGCACTATTTTATACGTCAAATTTTGAATGAAATTGGAATCAATCGTTCGCTCTCCTTACAAGGATGGAGTGTTGTGACAATTGGAGTTTCGGTTGCTTGCGCTCTAGGATGCGATCCAATCATCATTGTCGGCTCAGACTTAGCCTATAGCATGAATCGCTCCTATTCAAGAGGCGTTCGTCGCCACCCTTTAACTGATGCCTCTACTTTTATCACAAAGCATCCATACGAAGAGCTGATCAACACCACTGACATCCACGGCAACCTTATCCAGACGCACTATCGTTGGAAGACAGAGTCATTATGGTACCGATACTGTTTGGATAACTATCCTGAAAGAACCTTATGGAACGCAACAGAGGGTGGAATTGGTCTTAAAGATGTTCCTAATCTAACATTGGAAGAGGCCTTGAGCTACCTGCATCCACTTCCTCGCGACTTAGACGG
The DNA here is from genome assembly GCA_964654295.1 of uncultured bacterium. Classification (GTDB taxonomy): domain Bacteria; phylum Chlamydiota; class Chlamydiia; order Chlamydiales; family JABDDJ01; genus CAZZJE01. Next base: position 3,027 of record CAZZJE010000139.1, read on the forward strand.
TATGGTAAACGCTGCCATCGAAATGGCTCAGATGCCTGCAGAAGTAACAGAGCAGCGGCTTGTCGATTACATGAAAAGCTGCATTACAGGATTAAAAGACTGCCAAAAAGTTCTTCAGAGAGAAGGTTTACGCTACCGCCGCCTATATGAGATGTGTGAAAATGAGCAATTGCCAGAGCTATCGGATTTAGAGCTACGCGACTGTCCCTCTTTAGCAAACGATGACACTTACCATCACTATCTCTCTCTCTTTAATAGCCATTTTCTTTTAAGAAACCGCTCGATTCTAAGGCGTCTAGAAATAGATGGTAAAAACTTATCTTCCTTAGGCCGATCAAGGTTTAGCTATGAAATTGTTTTAAGACGCTACCATGAGCTTTTCCATTTAGCGACAACGCACCTGCGAATCTTAAATCGTACAATTCAACAATATGAAAAACGCCAGCAACTATTGGCAGAAGGCAGTTCATCTCAATCAACCCTTATCAAAGATTTCGCTGATGAAGCCACCTACAGCTTTGTTGATCATCATCTCAAAATTAAAGATGCGAGTTTGGGGATTGACTGGGAAGATCCAACAGATTTTAAACAGAGAATAGAACCTATAACTCGCTCCTACGCTTCAGACGCCATCAAACAAGAGGCCTATCTATTAGGAGGCAAACTCCATGGCCCCTCTTCTTTCTATTATCGAGATGGCACGCTTCTATCCAAACGCTGGTATATTCATGGAAAAGTAGAAGGACGCGCTCAACTCTACTATAAAACTGGGGAGCTCAAGAGCAGCCAATCTTATCTTCATAGCAAATGGGAAGGCATCCAATACTTTTATTATAAAGATGGCTGCCTAAGGTCTGAGCTGCCTTACCGCTTTGGCAAGCTTGATGGCGTCGTAAAAATTTATACGCCTCAAGGATTATTGAAACATGAAGTTAGCTTTAGAGATGGCTTGAGAGAAGGCCCCGAATATTTTTGGGATGACCAGCATCATCTTGTCTTTGAAACATTTTTTGAAGAGGATCATCCCGTCGGAGTCTCCAGGCAGTGGCATCCGAATGGACAGCTAGCCATGGAATTCATTTATAACGAAGAGGGAAAGCTTAAAGAGTCTTCACGCTGGAATCCGGATGGAAAACTTCTAGAAGAGCACGAGGGCAAGCCAAAAGACTACTTTGATGCCGTTGCTGAGCAGAGCAGAAATCTGTCTGAATCCTTAAAGAATATTGCTGACTATCTTCCTTTCTTACTGAAATTTAAGGGGTATGACCATCAAAAAATTTCGAGCTTAAAAACAGAGATCGAACAGCTACAAAAAGATATCGAAAGCTTAAAAAAGCATACAGACGATTTACAAGCGGCTGCTACTCATAGTCTAAGCGAAGGTCAGGAGGCCATTTGGAAATCCCCTTCGATGCAGCGCATGATCCATCGACAGTTAGAGGCTCATCTAAAGCCTTTGCGCGAAAAACTCAAAGACCTTACAGACTTATTGCTAGCCTTTCGTTCTTCCGATCAATCCCCATTATAACTAAGCAGACGGCTATGCCTTTTGAGGAGAATTTGCAGCTCGACGAAAAAGTTTTTCAAAAAAACTGTGAGCTATGGTCAGCCTATTACCCTAAAGAGGCCTTCTTTTTAGGTTATCATCCGATTAAAAATTGGCAATTAGAAATGAGTGAAAAGGGTGAGCCCAACGCTCGTTCATTGCTCACTCAACTCCCTTTACATGACCCTGAAGGAGCTTTTCAAGCAGAGCAGGCTTGGTTTGACCAGTTGCCTTTAAAAGGATGCCGTGTTCTTTACATCTATGGTGTTGGACTTGGTTACACCTTTGCAGCAGCAAAAAAATGGCTGAGGGGCAATTCCAAGAGAGAATTAATTTTTATGGAAGATGATCTAGAAGTCATCGCCTTAGGCATGCGAACGCCTCTTTTCCAAGAACTTTTAAACCATCCTCAAGTGCGGTTAATGTATCTGCCGCAGGATCTCGACAAGGAAAAAGAGCTATTTGACCAGCTATTTTGGATTCATGCAGGCAGCCGCTCTGCTTCCGCTGCTCTACCAGCTTACAAAAAGATGCATGCAGAAAAATGGGAATCGATTCAGCAGCAGCTAGCCTATAATGCCTCGATTAAAACAGCTTTATTAGAAGAGTACTTGCATTATGGCATTGGATTTTACCGAAATTTTTATCCAAACCTCTTACAGATGCCACGCGCTAGCTGGGCAGAGCATCTTTATGGAGCATTTACGGGTATTCCAGCCATTATTTGTGGAGCCGGGCCTTCGTTAAAGCGAGTGTTACCGGCCCTTGCGCAACTCAAACAGAAAACGCTGCTATTTGCTGGAGGATCGGCTCTCAACGCCCTTTTTGATGCCGCCATAACACCCCATTTTGCGGCAGGAATTGACCCCAATCCGAGCCAATATCGCCGCCTACAGCATAGCCAGCTACATCAAATTCCCTTTTTCTACCGCAGCCGCCTATTTTACCATGCCCTTCGCGCTTTAGATGCCCCACTTCTGTATGTACCTGGAGCAGGAGGCTATATGACAGCCACTTGGATAGAAGAGAAGCTGGGACTTGAGGGAGAGACGTTGGATGAAGGGCATAATGTCGTCAACTTCTGTATTGAACTCGCCTATCGACTAGGCTGCTCTCCCATCTATTTGGTTGGAGTTGATTTAGCCTTGACTGAGGGAAAATATTATGCGCCAGGCTTAGACCACATATCTGCTCCCGATGTCTTTGATGCGAAGGGCGTCATTGCTCCTGAACAAAAGGATTTTGTGACACATCCTGATATTTTTGGAAAACCTGTCACCACCCGCTGGCCTTGGCTGGCTGAATCAAAATGGGTTTCTGACTTTGCACATGCACATCCCGATGTTACTGTGATCAATGCAACGGGAAATGGGATTGGTTTTTTAGGAGTCAATAATATTGAGCCTGAAAGCCTCCTTAATCAGCTATCTATGCCAACACATGATCTAGATGGCTATATCCATACGTTGGTAGCAGAAAGTCGTTTAAAAGATGTCACACAAGAAAAAATGATCGAGCTTCTGGAAGAACTACAGGCTAGTTTGAAGAGATGCATCGGTTATCTTGACACCTTACTTCGCGAAGGAGAGCTGCTGGTTAAACGTTTAGAGACAAGCCAAAAGCTACCCGAGTTTCTTCAGAGCGGCCAGGCAGCGTTGGCCGAAGCAGAATTGGTAGAAGAGCCGGCTTATCAAGCGATCTTAGATTCTTTTAACATCCTCTATTCTCGCCTGCTTAACCAGCCGCTCAAACTTATGCGCAGGAGACGGTATAGTGCCCTCCGCAAAAAAATTAAAGAGCAGGAGCTAAATCAAAAGCTCTTAAATTTTTTAAGGAATACCGCCAGAGCGAATTTGGCATTAATCAGCTGGACCTTGAATAACTATCGCCACGAGCAAAAAATATGAATCAGCAGCCATGCTATCAGTGGGATGGAACGACGCTTAAATTGATCGATTCTGAACTTGATTTAAACATTGAAATGGCCTTTCAACCTAAAATGCTCTCTGATGTAGAGAGTCATTTAGAATCTGGATGGCATCTTGCCGAAGTGTTTGGATCAAGTCCTGAATGTATGGAAAAGCGAGTGATGCATCACCGTTCTTTAGAAGGAGAGGCGGTGCGCTTTAGAAAAGATGGTTCTTTGCTCGGGCGCTGCTTCTATTTGCACAACCAACTGCATGGACCTTCCTTGACCTTTTTTAAAGAAGGCCTTTTAGCATCGGAAAGCTGGTTTATTGAAGGTGTACAGCAGGGCCAGGTCTTGGAGTTTTATCCTTCAGGAAAGCTCTATGCCCATTTAAAATTCAAAAACGGCCGCCGGCACCTAGAACAGCTCTACTTTTGGGAAAATGGGGTTATTCAAACGCGGTTAATTTATCAGGAGAGACGGCTGATAAAGGCAGCGATGTACGATAGAGAAGGTAGAGAGCGAGAGCAAGCGCCTATTCTAGAGACACATGAATATTGGAAAGAGGATGAAATCGCGAAGTTTGTTGAGGGATAGCCTCTTCCCTATACCCTCTTCGTGCCCGAATAAAATAATTCAAATATCCGATTTGTCAGGGATCGTCGCGGGAGCGACAAAGCTCTCAAATGTACTTAAACGTAGCGTAG
>CAZZJE010000140.1:0-4370 GCA_964654295.1 uncultured bacterium
TGACGCAGGTCCAGATAAGGTCATCTTGGTTGGACATAGTTTAGGAGGGGCAATTGTTAATATTGCTGCAATTCGTGATATAGATTCTCATGAAGGAGTTAAAGATGGTAAACCGAGTCATAACATTCATAAAGCTTATGGCTTTTCAGCTCCAGGAGTAGGGAATAAAGAAGCAGAAATGGCAAGAAAACCAACAAACGAACTTGAGGTAAAAAATCGAGTTGTCAATTATCAGACATCCGGCGATGTCGTCCCTACTGTAGGAAATTCCATCGGAACAAATAAAGAAGTCAATCTTAGGGGAGCTAAAGGCTTTATTAAAGAGGCTTTGACAAATCCAATTGACACTCATTTTACAATGGGATTAAACCAAGCCGCTACTGTAACCACAACAGATAAATTTGACGAACTCGCTAGCCAAATCCCACGTATAATTTCTAGGGGGTTACTAGCTGGCGCACGTTATGGCTTATTTAAAAAAGCTGAGGAAGGGGGTGCCACACCTTCCTACTATATGAAAGTTTAGTTATAAAGAAGGCGTCTCTCTTTTTTGAGCATGGCGTCCATATAGTCCATAGATAAACAATCCAATCAATAACCAGACGCCGAGTCGCATCCAGTTTTCCCATCCTAGGGAGAGCATCATCACCAAACAACAGAAAATACCAGCGATAGGAACAAAAGGAACCCAAGGAGTCCGAAAAGGTCTGGGAATATCGGGACGTCGTGCACGCAAAACCAAAATGCTTGTTGAGACAATCACAAAGGCAAGCAGAGTGCCGATACTGGTCATATGACCGACGGATCCAAGCGGGGCAAAAGCGCTGACGGCGCCCACAAACGTCATTAGAATTAAGTTTGTCTTCCAGGGTGTTTGGTAAGTCGGATGCACTTCTGAGAGAGCTTTTGGAAGCAATCCATCTTTAGCCATCACATAGAAGATTCTGGATTGACCATAGAGGGTCACTAAAATCACAGAGGTCAAACCGGCTAAAATAGCGAGGGAGACGAGATGTTCGATCCAGTCAAAAGGCGTTTTAGCAATCGCAACGGCTGCGGGAGCGGCGACATCGAGTTCTGTATATTTAACGAGTCCAACCATGACTGTTGAAAAAGCAATATAAAGTATCGTGCAGACAACTAAAGAGCCCATGAGGCCGATGGGAACATTTTTTTGAGGGTTCTTTGTCTCTTGAGCTGCTGTAGAGACTGCATCGAATCCAATATAGGCAAAGAAGACCACGCCGGCAGCGCGTAGAACTCCGCTCCATCCAAATTCACCGAAATTACCCTTATTTTCTGGAATAAAAGGAACAAAGTTATCTGGATTGATATAGAAGATTCCTAGGCCAATAAAAATAAAAATAACCGCGATTTTAATTAAGACCATGACAGCATTAGCTGAAGCTGAGCGGCGTACACCGACGATTAGAAGCCATGAGGTGGCGATGACAATGAAGAGGGCTGGCAGGTTAATCCAGCCTTGAACCATCGTTCCATCAGAGAGCTTAGTCGGCTGCCAAGGTGACGAGACAATTTGGTGTGGCAGCGAGAGGCCAAGATCGTGTAGCAGAGAGACGATATAGGCTGACCAGCTAATGGAGACAGCTGCAGCTCCGATGGCATATTCTAAAATAAGATCCCATCCAATAATCCAAGCCCACAGTTGTCCTAAAGTTGCATAGGCGTAAGTGTAGGCGCTTCCGGAAATGGGGATCATCGCAGCAAATTCGCTATAGCAGAGGCCACAGAATCCGCAGGCTACTGCTGCTAGGATAAAAGAGAGTATAATTGCAGGGCCTGCATTTTCTGCAGCTGCAATGCCTGTGATCGAGAAGAGCCCAGCTCCTACGATTGCTCCAATCCCCAGTAGCATTAAATCAAAGGCGTTGAGAGAGCGATTGAGCTTTTGACCTACTTGATTTTCGAAAGCCAAGAGCTCTTCAATAGATTTTTTGTGCCAAATAGTCATAAAGAGATAACCTTCTTTAAAAGAATAGGCTATAATCAAATGCGAATTAAAAATAAAAATATTTGTAGCGTAGGCTTTAGCCTGCGCTTGTTCTGACGGCTTTAGCCGGCAGTTAATTATAGGCAAGTTTAAGGAAAAGGAGAGGTCTAAATGACACGTACTTATTGTATCTATTTAGCAGGAAACATTCGCAAAGGTTCAGCTGATCAGACAGAACAGGCGTGGGATCAGAGTGAAAAGCAAGCTCTTAAAGAGGCTTTAGGAAGTCTAAACGTCATTTTTTTAGATCCCTCAAGTCGTAGTGATGATTTATCGGACCAGGAGTCGGTTTTTGGTCGCGACATGCTACAAGTTTTTTCAAGTGACCTTATTCTAGTAGACGCTAGGGGAAAACGCGGCCTTGGTGTAGGTGCAGAGATGATGTTTGCCAAGCTGCAAGGCATTCCTGTTGTCAGTTGGGTTCCACGCGAAAGCCACTACCATCGCTCCAAATTAGAAGGCTTTTTAGGTCAAGATGTTGAAGATTGGGTACACCCCTTCATTTTTAACTTAAGTGACTATGAGGCCCACACGATAGAAGAGGCTGCAGCTTGGATTTGTGAAGAGTATAATATTGAGCGCAAAGATCCCTATGAATCGGAAGGGGAGATCTTGGATGCGATGCAATATTATTATTACAACCAGTTTCCAAGAGATCGTGAGATGCAAGCTGTTGCTAAGGAGCATCTTGATTTAAAAGAGCGTTGGGACCAACTCTTTACCCAAAGTTTAGCGGTGCAGTCGCATGGCTGTCAAAGTGGCGGCTGTGGCTGTCGTTAGGAGGCTTTAATGGAAGAAGTCATTAGAATCGTAACCTCGGCAGCTCCTCAAGCAATTGGACCCTACTCTCAAGCGGTAAGCATTCCAAAAGGCACGGGTGAGTGGCTGCTGGTGTCTGGGCAGCTTCCGTTAGATCCAGAAACTGGGTTGCTTGTAACGGGAGGAATCCAGCCTTCCGTTCGACGTGTGTTAGATAATATAGAAGCCATTTTAATGGCCGCTGGTTTCGCTTGGGTCCATGTTGTTAAAACGGAAATCTTTTTAACAGACCTGCAAGATTTCAAAGTGGTGAATGAGGCGTATCAGCAACGTTTTGAAACGCCTCCTTATCCTGCAAGGCAGACGATTCAAGTTGCAGCGCTTCCATTGGGAGCGATGGTAGAGATCTCTTGCTGGGCTTATAAACCGGAGGCGTTTTAATTATTTTGGAGTGCGGCGACTTGTCTAGGGCTTTCAACGGCTTCGACAAGTCGAAGCGAGCAAAAAGCGGTGACAAGTCACCGCACTCCAAAACTACTCTCAAACGCTAATGATAGAGGGGGAGATGATATGAAAATAGCATTGATTGGGTATGGCAAAGTCGGCAGGGCGATCGAGCATTTAGCGATAGAAAAGGGCATTGAAGTTGTTGCAAGGATTGATCATAAGTCTGACGATCCGAAGATGCGCGTGGTGACTCCGCAAAACATTGCCGAGGCGGACGTGTGCATCGATTTTACCCATTACGAAACTGTTTTAGATACGATTGAAACAGTGATGAAATGCAAAAAACCGCTTGTCATTGGAACAACAGGTTGGTACAACCAGCTAGAAAATGCACGGCTTTTTTGTCAGCAATATCAGGGAAGAATCATTTACGGTCAAAATTTCTCTCTAGGCTTAAACCTATTTGCCCAGGTGTTAGAAAAAGCATGTAAGATGATTAGCATGTTTCCTGAATATGACGTCGGTGGATATGAGATTCATCACGCGGAAAAGTGTGATAGCCCTTCAGGAACAGCACAGCATCTTTCCGAAATTATTATTGAAAATTTTGAAAGCAAAGATCATGTGATCTACGACCGCTTTCATGGGCAGATTCCAAGCGATGCTCTCCACTTTGCCAGCCTGCGTTTTGGCTACACACCAGGAATCCATACGATTAGCTTCTGTTCTCCCTTCGATACCATCACGTTTACTCATGAAGCACAATCGCGCGATGGCTGGGCTCGGGGAGCTCTCTACGCGGCAAACTGGCTCCTTGGCCGAGAACCAGGGTTTTATCATACGAAAGATCTAATTGCAGAAATCAAGCCTGGAGTTTTGAAATGAAACAGTTAGAAGGGTTGTGGACCGCTCTTGTTACACCATTTAAAAATGGCGAAGTTGATTTTGAAGGTTTAAAACGACTGATTCATCTGCAGATTGAGCAGCAAGTTGATGGTCTGTTTGTTTTGGGAACGACAGGAGAGTCTCCTACAGTGACCGAGGAGGAGAAGCGGGCTATTATTGCTTTAGCTGTTAAAGAGACAAAAGGCATTGTTCCCTTGATGGTAGGAACAGGCTCCTATTCGACCGAGCAGACGATTAAGCAGACACG
>CAZZJE010000140.1:4380-5620 GCA_964654295.1 uncultured bacterium
GACACGTTTAGCTCAAGCCTTAGGAGCTGATGTCGCTTTAGTTGTGACGCCCTATTATAACTGCCCTACGCCAGAAGGTATTTATCTTCACTTTGAGGCTATAGCTAAAGCAGTCGAAATTCCACTTTGTCTCTATAATATTCCTAAGCGCACAGGACGAGCCATCGATCTAGAGACTGTTGTACGTATCGCAGAGCTTCCTGGATTCATCGGCATTAAAGATTGTTCCGCCGATATGAGCTATCTATCCGATCTATTAGCTCATTTTAGAAAAGTGGATAGTCCCTTTACAGTAATGAGTGGCGACGATTTGTTAGCTTTGCCGATGATGGCTCTCGGGTGCAAAGGCCTGATCTCCGTCATCTCTAATCTGATTCCCAAGCAGATGGCAACTTTTATAAAGACATTGCATCAGATGGATTTTGCTTCGGCTCAAGCCATGCATCGAACTCTTTTACCGCTATTTAAAACAGTTGGTCTCGAAACGAATCCGGTTCCTATCAAAGCAGCTTTAGAGATGGCTGGATTGCCATCTGGACCATGCAGGCTGCCGCTTGCACCACTCTCTCATGGAAACCGAGAAAAGCTTAGGCAGGTATTGGAAGATTTTGACTTGCTAACTTTAACTCCTAGTAAAGCAGGCTGTTGTTAATGGCAAAACGCAATCCCTCTTTTCATCGGCTGCATAGCTCTTATCTCTTTGTCGAGGTTGATCGGCACAAACGTCTCTACCAAGAGCAGCATCCTGATGCTAAATTAATCAACTTAGGGATTGGGGATACGACGCAGCCGTTGCCTTCAGTTGTAGTTAAAAAGTTGCGAGAGGCTGCTGGAGATTTAGGCCATATTGCGACCTATTCTGGCTATGGACCCTCTTTTGGAATCTGGCCACTTCGCAAAGCGATAGCAGAAAGCTATTATCGAGAGTTAGTAGATGCTGAAGAGATCTACATTTCCGATGGGGCAAAATGTGACATTGGACGCCTACAATGGCTCTTTGACCCAAGTGGTATTGTTGCCGTGCAGGATCCAGCCTATCCAGCCTACGTTGCCTCCAGTGTGATTGCGGGTAGAAGCATGGAGTTTGATCCTGAAGCATCGCGCTATGAAAAGATTGTATATCTCTCTTGCAAAGCGGAAAACCAATTCTTCCCCGACCTCGATTCTCTTCCTCCAATCGATCTTCTCTTTTTCTGCTCGCCAAACAATCCAACGGGTGCTGTGGCGACATACGAGCAGC
>CAZZJE010000140.1:5630-7165 GCA_964654295.1 uncultured bacterium
TGTAGAGACTGCCAAAGCCAATCACTTTGTGATCATTTTTGATGCAGCCTATGCGTCCTATATTCGAGATGCCTCTCTACCAAAATCTATTTATGAGATTCCAGGAGCCAGAGAGGTCGCGATTGAAATTGGATCTTTTTCGAAAATGATTGGATTCAGTGGATTGAGGCTGGGTTGGTCTGTTGTTCCCAATGAGCTTGTCTATGCAGACGGTCGCTCTATTGCTAAAGATTGGCAACAGGTCGTTTCAACTCTTTTCAATGGAGCTTCGATTGTCTCCCAAAAAGGTGGTTTGGCTCTGCTGCAAGAACCTGGGATGACCAGCATCCAGGAGATGACCGATTACTATCTTAAAAACGCTCGTCTATTAAGAGAGGTGTGCCATCAGTTTAACATTAACTGTTTTGGTGCCGATCACTCACCTTACTTATGGATGCATCTTCCATCGATGAGTTCTTGGGAAATTTTTCATTATCTCTTGCAGGAGATCCAGCTGATTACTATTCCAGGTAGTGGCTTTGGGTCAGCAGGCGAGCATTTCGTACGCATCAGTGGCTTAGGGCATCGAAATGAAGTCGAAGAGGCAGCTAAACGACTAAGTATGCTATTTTCTCGTCAAAAAGGCTAAGATGGCGTTTGGGTCAAACGCTTTGACGTTTGGTTAATTTCTGCCAATGGGGTAGAAAGGCGCTCGGTAGCTTGAATGATAAGCCGTGCTTGCTGGTCAATCCCAGAAACACCTTCATGTAGCTGCACGCTGCAGCGCAGATGGTCTTTGATTCCTTGGTGCAGGTTTTCAATCGTGATTTCTTGAATATGGATTTTCTCTGTCATCTGAGATAAGCTATCGACAATATCTTGGATTTCATTAAGCCCATCTTGAATTTCTTGGCAAAATTTTTCAAATCCCATAATACGGCTGACAATAGCAGAAGAGGTCTCTTCTGTCGCTTGGCGAATGCCAATCATCGCTTGGGCAATATGATCGGCAAAGGTTCTCACTTCGCGTGCAATCACAGCAAAGCTGCGTCCATGCTCTCCAGCTTTTTCCGCTTCGATCGAAGCCTTTAGAGCGATTAACTGCATCTGAGCTGCAATTTGAGAGCTATTGGAGACCGATTGAGAAATTTGTTGCGCTTTTTCGTTTAATAAACTGAGTTTAGATGTCATGGCAAGCGAAGAGCTTTGAACTTCATGGAGCATGCGGCGAATTGTTTCCAAGGCCGATTGGCTATCAAATGCTGTTCTACTTGTCTTATCGGAGCGATAGCCAATTTCTTGCAATGTCGTAGAAAAGTTACCCATGGAAGAGAGCAGGAAGTCAAGTTTAACCGAAAATTCTCTAAGAAGACGCTGCTGCTCGGCAATACTGCTCTCATATACTCTTGAAATCTCTTCTAGCTCTCTCTGCGTCTGCTGCAGCCGCATGCCTTCAGCGCGTGAGTGTGCCCTCTCTGTTTCAAAGTGATAAGCGATATGATTAAAATCACGGCTCATTTTTCCAACAAAGTCTGAATAAAGCGTTTTAATACGAA
>CAZZJE010000141.1:0-7153 GCA_964654295.1 uncultured bacterium
AAGATGTGGGGATCAAAAAACGTTACTGAAGAGCTTCTAGAAGCTTTTTCTTATATTATCCTCCATTTAGGACTATGGGATAGTGCAAAAATTGCCAATGCACCCTTTTGTAAAGATGGAAAAATCGCTTTTGTCGATACGCAAGAGCATGGGCACTGGCCGATTAGATTTGATAGATTGACTTTCTATCTACCTCAAGAGCTACAAGAGTTTTGGAATCAACTCTTTCAGGATAATGATTGAATCAGCAATATAACTTGAGCTTTTAGACACAAAAGGCTAAAGCTACTTCTGGAGCGCAGTAACTTGTCACCGTGCTCCATACTCTTTAACTTCAGTTATTTAGACCAAACACACTGATACATAAACGATCCTCCAACTCTTAATCTTGCATTTATTCCCTACATTTCATTAATTAGGTTCTATATCAACAAACGTAACGGCTCGACTTCCGATGAATCTACTTTCCAAATCGCTCACAAAAGCTTTTTTATTTGGATGCTTAACCTTAGCAACTCTTGCGTTTCCTCTTGCAGCAGACCGAGAAAATCCAACTAAGCCAAGACGCTGGCAACGCACGGTGGCTAACTTTCAGCTACCTGAAGATCATCCTGTACGATTGAAACTGGATGAGCTTTTTGCCACAAGCCGAGTTATTCGGGATGAAGAGACATTGAAAGAGGCAGGGTTCATTACAAGCCCTCCCACCCATGTTTTCCATATGGTTTTAGCGAGACACCCTGAAATAGAGGGCTATTTTATCAAGTTGTATCGGGATGATCAGCTTGAAGTTGGAAAGGAGTATTTTGATTGGATTAGGCGCATCCGCGGAGCTAACGATATACGCGACTTTATTGAGAAGCATGGGCTTACTCATCTATTTAAAGTTCCACGAAAGTGGGTCTACCTTTTACCTCCTCACCATCGACCTGAAGGGGATCAATATCATCCAAGAGAGACCATTTTAGTCGTTGAAGACATGCATATCTTATCGTCGAGTGAAAATAGAAAGATGTGGAAATCAGAGGCAGTGACCGAAGAATTACTGCAAAAACTCTATTTTATCAACTCCTCTTTAGGACTTTGGGATAGTGCTAATCCCAACAATATTCCCTGGAGTATTGATGGAAAAGTTGCTTTTGTAGACACACAAGGCCACCACGCACAACTACTGCACTCCCATGAGCTGCTACGTTTTCTATCTAAACCAATGAAAGGTGTTTGGGCGAGTTTAATGAAAGCAAATGTAAAGCATGAAAAGCTGAAGTAAGCGTATCAATCCTCGTGTTCTAGCTGCCGATCTGTCTGATTTTTTGGATCGATGCGTACCTTTTCAACAAAGCGATCGTTTGATTTCAAAACTCTGATTTCAAAGTCATCATGTTGAATCATAAAGCCTTTAGAAGGGATTGTACCTGTACAATGGTAGATATACCCTCCTATCGTATCATAATCTCCATCTTGAGGGATTTTGACACCGAGCTGCTCTTCTGCATCCAACAAATTCATACGCGCATCGACAATCCACCCCCCGCCTGCTTGTGCAATAAAAAGCTCTTCATCCTCATCATCATATTCATCTGCAATTTCACCGACAATCTGTTCTAAAAGATCTTCAATTGTGACAATTCCTTCAGTTCCACCATACTCATCGACAACAATCGCTAAATGCATCTGTTTTTTGCGAAATTCCTGCAAAAGATTGGAAATTCGTTTCGTTTCAGGAGTATATAAGGGAGGTTTTTGAATCGTTTCGATAGGCGCTAGAAGAATCTGAATATCATTATTTTTTTGCTCATACTCCATATATTTTTTTAGGACATCCTTGTACATCAAGATTCCGACAATGTTATCGACTGTATTTCTATAAACAGGGATGCGGCTGTAACCTTCTTCTTCTAGCAGCCTAGCCGCTTCTTTAATCGTCGTCGAAGCTGGAAGGCTGAAAACGTTTACTCGAGGAACCATTACCTCTCGCACAATATGCTCTCGAAACGTTAAAACGGATGAAATCAATTTTTTATCATGAGGCCCCAAGCCTGCGCTTAAATCAGTTTCCTGAATGATATCAATGATCTCTTGCTTTGCTTGCGCTTTAGGCTCATAAACGGGATCTAAATAGATCGTTCGGCCTAAAGAGTACAAAAAAGCCAAAGGGAAATAGGCAATAGGCAGAGAGAGTAACAAATAGAGGGAAGCAATCGGAGCACATGTATAAAGAACGCTTTCTGGATAGCGCATTCCCCATAACCTTGGAAGATAGTCTCCTACAAAAAAAGAGAAAAGCAGCAATCCTATTAAGGTTATCAACCAAGTGAATGAAAAGGTGAATTCGCCTGTGGCACAGAGGTCATTCGAAATCGCTAAAAATAGAGCGGAGAAGGCCGTAATTAAGAAAGCAAAACGTGAAAGATGTTGTGCACAAAAGGTCACAAAAAAGAGAGATTCATACTCATGCTCTTGCTTTGGAAATAAAAAGCGATGGACAGAGCGGTAGAAAAAGCGCGATCCGACGGCATTTAAGCATCTTCTCGCCCCTTTTTTGTGCAAACGGCGAAAAGCACTGCTGATAGCCGTTAGAAGAAAGTTTCCGATAAAAAACAGAATGGCGGCTAAAGTGAGTATAAACAAGACAGCAGCCCTCTTAATGCTCTTTTGTTGCTTGCGTCGATTTGATTATTGCTCCCTGATCGATTAAAAGCTTCATATGGCGCGACTCTGCGGCCCGCATCTTTTTCTCATCCAGCTCATCAATATCATCATATCCCATCAAATGAAGAAGCCCATGAACAACATAGAGTGTCGTTTCCCAATAGGGATTTCCATTGTTTGCAATGGCATATTCAATCGCCACTTGCGGACAAACAAAAACATCTCCCATGACCTTGTAATCATCCTCATCCTCTTCATCGTCTTCATCTTCCAGATCTATAGGAAATGAAATACAATCTGTTGGTGAGGGATCGTCAAAATACTCTTCATGTAGCTTACATATTTCATCCACAGAGACAAAGTGGATGGTTACCTCGTCATAACGCCTCTCTTCATTCTGTACAACTAGATTTACAGTCTGACTGATGCTGTTTTCATCGATTGGCAAATCATTTTGTGCATTAATACAAGTGACTTCCACATTCCTCCTACACATTCATTATTCGATAGCACTTTATGACTATTATAAATACTTTGGTCGAAGGTTTCAAGGAATTGTCTAGCTTTTTTTTAATCTTTTATGTTAGTTTATTGAGAAAAAAAATTATAAGGTGATGATGTTTCGTTTATTAATTTTAATCTCTCTTCTTACCAGCAGTTATATTTACGCCGATACCAAATTATTAATATTTGCTGGAAGCACTCGCGAAGGTTCCTATAATCAGCTCTTATCAAAAGAGGCTGCTAAGGTTGCAAATAAGCTGGGAGCTGAAGTTATCTGGATTGATCTTAAAAATTATCCAATGCCCTTTTATAACCAAGATTTAGAAACAGTTTCAGGGATGCCTCCAGAGGCCATCGCTTTTCGCCGACTCATGGTCAGCCACGACGCAATTTTCATTGCCTCTCCCGATTACAATGGTTCCTTCAGTGCCCTGCTTAAAAACGCGCTGGACTGGGCTTCTAGAAGTGAAGATGGAAAAGCCTCAAAAGAGGCCTTTCAAGGAAAACGTTTTGCAATAGCTAGTGCATCCCCAGGTAAAAAGGGCGGAGCTAGCGGCTTAAACCATTTGCGTGATGTGATTGAAGATCTCAAAGGGGTTGTGATTGAGAAGCAAGTTTCCGTTCCCCAAGCCTATCAGCTGTTAGATAGCGCTGAACATTTTGAAAACTCTCCCTACTATTCAGAACTAGAAGCGGAGCTGAGAGAGCTGTTAAATAAATAGTCTAGAGAGATTGCTCAGTAGCAATTAGCGGTTCTTAGCGGTTACGCCTTGGCCGAGGCGTCCCGCATAGAGCGCAATGGTGAATCCCATCGTAGTTGTCATATCCACATTTAGGACAAGACCATGTCGTCGGAAAAGGCCAATAGCAATTGAAGTGATAGCTATCTGCTTTTATGTCCGAGCAGAGAGAGGTTGCAGCTAACAATGCACCTATGAAATAGGGCTTAAATAAACTTTTCAACATATTTCCATCACATTTAAAGTGTCGCTTCTTGTCGATAATCAGTATTGGTAATATTCCATTTTAACTGATTTTCGATTTCTTGTTTAAGATGTTCGCCCGCTTTGATCTCTCCATGGACCAAAAACACTTTAAGAGGCTCCTTTTAAAATTCTTTAGCCACGTCAACTTCATCCGATTATCCTTCATTAGACTATTTAAAAAACCCCAGAATAAACAACTTTATTGCTTTATAACAATTAATAATTTAAAATACATAACTTTATATTCCCCTTATTAAGGACCTAAATTTTTATGGCGACAGCTGTATCTGCTCCCCTTAGCCCTCATTTGTTGGCTAGCTTGTTAGAAAAAACTCAATCTCAAAATGGAAGAGCCAAGGGATATCTTTGTAAGCATGTCAAAAAACCGTTATACCAAGTTTTTCAGACATCAAAAGAAAATAAAGCGATCTCTCGTCAATCTTACAAGCCTTTAGCTCTTCGCGACATCGTCCAAATGGGACGCCAATTAAAAAAAACGTGGGGTGAAAATCCTAAAGCCGCGCATACAACAGCACGTATCTTGCTCCAGATGAGCAAAGCCAAAACCTTAAAAGAGAAAAAGCGCTGCCTGCTTATCCAGCTCATTCACCTCATCTGTGACTGTTTTAAAAATCTATTTAATCATCTTGGATTCCACCGTTCGACAACAGTTGCCAAAACATTAAGTAAAGAGCTTGCGCGTATTCCTTCCACTGAAATACCTCCAAGAATACCTCCAAGCGAAGAAGGGGAAGAAACAACAGTTACCCCTTTACACCCAGAAGCACAGGAGCAGCACGAGGAGTTTTCTTTAGAATGGCAATTGAAACAAATGGCTGAAAAAGAAGCTGCTAAAAAGACCCAAGCTGTTGAAAAAAAGGAAGAGCCAGTTAAAGCCAAAGAGTTGATTCTTGATTGGGAAAAAGAGGGGTTTGTAAAACGCCAAGCAAAGGGTTTTACCATTCCTGAAACAAAGCAAATGCGTTTTGATGAATATGTGCGTTATGTCGACGCCTCTATTGCAAATCCACGCTCTAAGGAATTAGGACCATTTCTTAAAAATCTCATTTTCCAAGAGATTCAATACCCAGCTGAAAATCCTCAAAATTCTACAATCTCGGTATTTGGGTTAATGCGAAGCGTCTCACAGGTAGAGTGGTTCGATCCCAAGACGCAAAAAACTTATGTCGATTTATCGGATCCTAAAGCTCTTCAAGTGCTAACTGATATTATCCTTTATGCACGACCCAATATTACAGAGAAATTATTTACGTGGTTAACAGAATACAAAACATTTTCTCCTGAATGTTTAAAAACTGCTTTACAAGCTCTTTTAAACCGCCCGGGAGACACAAAAATCTCTTTTGTAACAGAGCTACTGAAATTCTATAAAAAGAATGGCTGGAACAGCACGCGACTGCTAGAGAGCGATCCTATTATCATGCAGGCGATGGGCTATCAGTTTGCTGTATTGCATAATGAAAGCTCAACGGAACACTTATTAAAATGGTATTTAAACCTGCCTCTATTTGGATATGAGTCTTGTCTCTGCTTAATTGATAGCTACGTCAAACGGGGAAGATCATTTCAAACCGGATGCGATAACCGCGATCTTGTGATCGATCGGTTTAATCAAAATCCAGAGTGGAAAGAGAAATTACAGAAGACAGATCCTGAGTTACATCATATCCTTTACTACCAGCCTAGCGAAGAGGAAAAAGCACAACAAGCTGCCGAAGCGGCGGCTGCACGTCTGCCACCGCATTCAGCACAAGGTCGTGAAAATGCAAAAGCAGCAAGAATGCAATTGAAACAGAAAGGTAGTGCCCTTCTCACGCGTGTCGATTCTTCAAATAGTATCGTTGGAGCTAAGAAAAAAGGCAAATTCCAAAACTACACGGCATCCATTCGAGTCCGAGCAGAAGGGAAGGCATTGGCTTTAGAAAAAACGACAATCTCTTCGATTTTCCAAGATTTAAATAGCGATCCCGATTTTGTAAATCCAAGGGATGCGACAAATTCGGTCAAGGGATTAATGCATGCTGTTGCACAATGTAAAATCGTTGATTTACAAGATCCCGAAAGCCCTGTTGACTATGCTGATTTGAATGACCGCAAAACATTACTTGTTTTAACTGATGTGATTAACCATGCAGAAATAAAGCTTTTGGATAGCGTCTGGAATTGGTTAGAAAAAAATCCTACATTTAAAATGGAAGCAATAAAAGCTTGTTTCCAAGGTTGTATCAATCGTTATGCAATCAATAGCTCCGATATCTCGTTTTTGCTAAAGACTCTAAAAAAATATAAGAATCTCTTCCAATCCAAAAATAATCTAATTGCTGATATTGAGAAATGGATTAAAGAGGAGCATTGCTCTTTCCAATCTATCTCAGCAAAAATAACAAAAAAATACAAGGATTTGATTGACTGGAGCTTTGATTCCGATGCTGCTCTGCCAGAATCAATCCAAGGTAATACTCCTCTATTGCAGTTTATTAATAACGTTTTAGAATTTACCAAAAGCGGAAACCTGAAGGCAGCCGAATTAGGAGCGCTTAAAAACTTAGTTAGTTTACTTAACCTAATTTCTCAACAACCAGATCTAGGGCTAAGTCCTCAGAGTCCTCTCTTTGCTAATAGTGTGGCAATTATTCTTGCTAAAGCGACTAAAGATCGATTTACAGAAGAATTAATTGAATGGTATGCAGCCTTACCTGATTTTTCTTATGAAAATTGTGTCGATATTTTGGACTCTTTCTCAAAAAGCGGCCGAGTCTTTGATTTATCACTTAAAGAATTGAGCATCTTATACCAGGTTATTAATACTAAAGCTGACTGGAAAGCACGTTTAAAAGAAGAAAAGAGCGAATTGTATATGCTCCTTTTTTCTTAAACAATAGTCCAAGTGCAAAGGAGAGATACTCCAAAACGCTGATGCGCGACTATGGTTACCTGTGAGCGTTCAGTCGGTAGTAAAAAACTATATTGCACGACTCATTCTAAGGTTT
>CAZZJE010000142.1:0-7123 GCA_964654295.1 uncultured bacterium
TCTCCATGATGCGTTTACGACCTGCTAGGCCAAGCTTTTTGCGCCTCTGGCTATCTTGCAGCAATTTTACGATTGCCTGGCTTAACTCTTCTTGGTTGGAAGGGGCGGTTAAAATCCCGTCGGTGCCATCGCGAATGAGTTCTGGAATGCCATTAATACGAGATGAGATGCAGGGGATCTCCATTGCCATGGCCTCCATTAAGACAATGGGTACTCCTTCAGCAAAGGAGGGTAAAACAAAAAGATCTGCGTTTCGATAGGCCTGAAAAGTCTCTTCTTGGCTTAAAGCTCCCCTTAAGAAAACCCAAGATTGGGCTGCTTTCTGCTGGATCCATTTTTCAAGGGTTGAACGCTCACTTCCGTCACCGACAAGATCCACTTCAATCTCTAGCCCTTGTTTACGCAGCTTTTCTGTAACCTGCAGAAGAAGAAGCTGGCCTTTAACGACAGAGAGACGCCCCACGCATAAAAGACGAAAGAGAGAGCTACTTTTGTCGATGGAGCAGGGGATGTAGCGCTGTGTATCGATTCCCAAGGGAGTCACGGAGACTTTATTCCACTGTTTCGGATCCAGATAGCGCCACACTTGGCTGCGGGCATAAAAGCTAATGCAAAAAATTTTCTGGGCTCTCTCCACTTTCAATTTAAATAGATTCTCTTCGCTGTTTTCCAATTCATCCGGACCATGGATTGTTAAAGAGTAGGAGGTTTCATTTAAATCGCTCGCTAAAAGCGCAACAAAGGCTGCAGGGTTGGCAAAATGGACATGCAGATGGCTCAGATCTTTTTGTCTCATCCAGTCGACAGTTACAAGGGCTTCTAACCAATAAAAAATATGCCAAGCTAGCTTTTTAGGAGATCCATTTGTCTGCTGGAGTGAAAAAGCTAATGTCTTAAGAGATCTCCAGGGAGATTGCCACAAGACTCTACAGAAAGCCTTTAACAAATCGATAAGAGGCATCGATTTAATGACTGTTGTCTGATTAATTTCTTTAGCTTCATCACTCTCATGATGCCATGAGGGAAGCTTGTCTGGAGGATTAATAGAGAGCGTTTCGACGCGGCAGCCACGGGAGCGCATATAGAGGATTTCACGTAGGATGAAGGTGTGCGAGACGGCAGGATAGCGGCTGACAAGGTATCCAACAGACCAGCTAAAATTTGGCTTCATAAAGTTCTCTCTCAATATGCATCTGAGGGTGTGTGCGAGATGTTTTTAAGAAGCCCTCGGCCCATCCAGTAAACAAAAAGAAAAGAGGCATCGACTGCATGCCCATGAAAACATTGATAAAGATCACACAGAAAGTGAGGTAAACTGCAAATAATGTGAAAGCCAATGCGCTCTCATCCGCTTCCTCACTCTCTGTAAATAATCCTTTTAGCAAAAGGCGTACCAGAATCCAAAACATGATGAAGGTGTAGATTCCAATAGCAAAGATCCCATGTTGGAGAAAGAGAAAAAGGTATTGGTTATCAACGGAGGTCATTCCCGGAATAGTCGGCCATCCAACGCTTCCCCATCCCCACCAGAAACGGTTCATTGCGACGGTAAAGTAGCGTTCATTCATCTCTGTTCGGTAGGCAGTATTGCCTGCCAGATCAGACTCTGCTCTATAGCGGTCAATCATCCCATAATACTCGTATGCTTCGTAGAGTGCAAAAACGATCAGTGCAAATATCGTTAAGCGCACAAGGAGTTGGAAGCCTCTATGCTTAGCAAAGCCAACACCGATAAAGAGCCAACCCAATACGGCTCCTAAAATAGGTCCTCGGGAAAAGGTTGTTAACATTCCAAAAATTAAAGAGGCCGTATAGACAGTGCCTTTTTTAAAGGGAATGAAGGGAACCAAGGAGAAGCGGTGTTCCCAGAAATTAGCTCTTGATAACCAGTAGTTTAATTGGATGCAGACAGCGCAGGCGAGCCCATAAAAGATTGTCTGGATAAAAGGACCTGCAATACGCACTAAGCCAAAACGCAGGAGAACGGGTAAATTAATTCTTTGATCGGGAAAAAAATAGCTCACTAAGGTCACCAGAGGATTGGAAACGAAACGCAGCTCTAAAAGGGAGATCAGCACATTGACAAACATGCAACGAATCATCTGTTTAGCCGTTCTCACATTCAGACGGTAAGGATAGATTAATCCTTTTCCAATGATATAGGGAAATAGGGCGTTCATTGTCCAGAAGGCAATCACCGTTCGTGTGTATTCTCTAGGCTCGTTAATTTCCTCCGAATAGCCGCAGACATAAATTAGAGCCGGGATTAAAAAGTCGAGCAGGCTAAAAGACCAGGAGAAGATGCGTGTACAAAAAAATAGGAACAAAATAGGGATTAGTGTCGCTTGATGAAAAGTGATTTCCGGGGCTCCAGAGACTTTGAGGACATAGACTGTTGGAAGAAAAAAGAGAACGGGAATGTAGACATAGAGAAATGCAGCTTCCAGCGAAAAGCTTAAGGCTACAATGAGAGCTATGATCGCTGGAATTAAAATAATGGATGAAAGCACCGCAACAGCTCTTTGATCATAGAATTAAAGGTGAAAGAGCTGAGGAAAGAGTTCAGCAAACTGCTGCCAATTTGGTTTTTGGTTGTCAAGCAGCATGACAAAAGTTAACACCGGTTCAGGACCTGATTTTCCCAAAGTCAAGCGGCGCAAGGTTGCCTCCCACCAATAGCGCCAAGGGGAGTTATAGGGATGTCCGGAGTCGCTAAACCAGAAGATGACATGGCTGCGTTCATCTCCCTTGGAGATTTCAAGCTGGGTG
The DNA here is from genome assembly GCA_964654295.1 of uncultured bacterium. GTDB lineage: Bacteria > Chlamydiota > Chlamydiia > Chlamydiales > JABDDJ01 > CAZZJE01. Next base: position 2,770 of record CAZZJE010000142.1, read on the forward strand.
ATCTGGCCGCCTTCTAAGTTGAGAACAGTCTCATGATCAATTGTCCAGCCCGAGCCTGTAAAGCAGTAGTAGGGATCATGGACAACATGTCTGTTGGTTGTGCCATCGATGACTGTGATGAAGTAGTTGTTTTTTCCAACGCGGTAGAGGCGTTTGACGACAGCAGCTTCACCAAAAAAATCTTTTTCAAAGTCATTAAGAGGAATGTCTTCGCCTGTAAATGCTGCTCCATGCAGAGGCAGCTCTTCTGCTCTTTTTTTAGCATTTTCCAAGGGATAAAACTGCCATAAAATGCCAATCACAACAGCAGCTGCTAAAGCTATCCACAAAATTATGCGCATTTTTAGGCCTCTTTTTGATTAATCTCTTTAAATCGCCATAAACACCAAAAAATGACGCCGGATAATGCAATTCCAAAACGCAAAAGAATGGGAGAAAAGGATAGATAATGGACAGCAATCCATCCAAATGCGGGCATCCAAGCAAATCCTGTAGCCATCCAATAAAATGTCAAGGCATTGCAAGGCATCATGGCTCCAAAAGCTGTGACTAAGCCCAAGTAGTGGAGTAGGTTCATGTCTCCTATGTCGCCAGTCACTTGTAAAATAAGTGCACAGATCGCCAATGCTTGTGAAGCTGGGAGGATCCTAGGTAAAGGCTTAAATAGCTGAATCCAAAATGGAATTGTCCACAATAGAAAAATTAACCATCCCCAACGCTCTGTAGGTGCCCTTGCCCACGCTTCTAGCAATAGCGTACGACTATTCCATAAGCTGTAAATTAAAATCAGCCAATAGATAAGTGAAGGACGTTTTGCTTCATAAAAAGAGCTATTCAACAATTTGACCTATCCTAAGATATTTATAAACATTATTCTAACTTGAATACTAGGCTGCAGTTCAATTGTCAATTTTAAAATAACATTTACTGTTGTTCAAATATAAAAATTTGTAATTTTCTGAATGCTGGAAGTGTTTCATTTTCAATTAGTTTCCAATGAGCGGCTTTGGAGAGATCGTGAACAAGAGGCGCTGGAGGTAGAGGCAGTGGATCTTTTCGGCTAACCTCTTCTTGAAGCTCTGCATTAGATAGATCAGATCCCTGAATGACAACAAGATAACGGCTGTTTAATCGATCCAGTGGGATTGCTTCTCCATAGCCCTTTTTCAATAAACGATGCAGCTGCAAAAGATTAGATGGCTGCTGGTATTGATGGAGTGTGCCATTTGATAAGTAATAGAGGGCGAAATAGGGCATTCCGTACACCTCTCCCCCTGGATAAATAATAGAGAGATCGGGGGAGAGCGATTGCAGACGCTTATAGATCTCTTCGTAGCGGCCATGAGAGAAGTAAGAGCCCTTGTTTATTAACATATAGTCTCCATAGAGAGGCCCTACCAGTGTCAATAGAACAGCGGTAAAAGAGGCTATTCTTCGACTCTGCTCTTGCCAAGTGACGCCTGAAGAGAGCAGACGGCAAACAATCGGTAGCATCCAAATATTATAGATTGGTGAAGCGGCTTCAAACGCACGCATGGCCTGGTCTAGGATTCCAACGAGGATGAATCCAATGAGAAGCAGATGGAAGAGAGCGTTTCTAAAAGGCGACCGCGCTGCTGTGATAGCTAGAGCGACCAGTCCTGAAATTCCAAAGAGACTACAGATCACTGCAAAGGAGGAGAGGATAGAGGCGTGAAACATCTGGCGATAAAGCAGACGAAATAGATCTTTTAACACGCTTTTTTGGATAAGAGTGTTAGGATGTGCTAGAGACTCTAAGATAAAAGGAATCACGCCTAAAGATAAGAGAGCTGTAGCGAGAGCTGTTATCAGGAGAGGAAGCAGAGATCGGTGGCTCTTTACTAAGGAGATAGAGAGGGCGATGAAGAGGACAGCTGTAAAGATAAGGCCATAAAAATGGGTATAGATCGCCAAGAGGCAGAAGCCAGCGACTCCAACATATGAGCTAATAAGGAAGGCTTTTTCATCGACAATTTTCCAAAAAAACCAGAGGGCAGCTACTGACCAGAGGAGAAATAGGGCATAGGCTCTGATTTCGACAGAGATGACAATTAGATTGGGAGAGGTAGCGAAGAGCAACCCGGCGACGAGGGCAGGGAACTGTCCAAAAGCTCGATAGGTTGTATGAAAAGTCAGGCAGAGGGCTAAGCTTGCGGCAGACAAGCTAAAGAGCCGCATGGAGTGTTCCGTTAAACCAAAGAGTTTTGACCAAAGCTGTCCTAGCCAGTAGCTGACAGGAGGCATGCGGTCAATAGGTACTCCAAAGTCATTTCCTTTTCCTAGAAGCCAATAGACGACCTCAATGGGCCCTAAAGTTAACCCACTCATTTGGGTTGTTTCATCTGTCCAGATGGACTGCTGTAACAAAAATTGGTAGCTGACAAAGAGAAACCAGCTAAGGCATAGGAGCAGCCAATGCCAGGGATAAGGAGCCTCTGCTTTGCTATTCATGCCGGTTTTCGAAAAACTAGATAACGGCTTAAAGTGTAATTAAAAAGCGTTCCAACGCCAATTCCCACAATTTCTGCTAGCTGCGGTTTTAAATCTGGAAACCAATTCAGCAGGGTGATCGCGCATTGAAAGTTAATGGCTGCACCGATCAGACAGACGGCTACAAACCCTGCAAACTGGTTAGAAATCTTTCCATTTCGTGCATAAGAAAAGGTGAAGCGGCGGTCGAGTAAAAAGTTAAAGATCAAAGAGACAGCAATGCCCGATAGAATGGCAAGTTTAGTTGAAACACCTAGCCAGAGTAGGATTGTTTAAACAGCCAAGTTGACAATGACGCCTAGGGCGCCGACTACAATAAATTGTGAGAGGTGAGCCCACTCTGGAAAGCGATAGATGTAGAGACGTCTTAAGTGCTGAATATATTTGAGTTGTTCCCAAATAGAGAGTTTACTTTGACCAAACTTACGGTCGGAAAAGTGGATAGGAATCTCTTTAACTTTGGTGACTCTCGATTTAACTAGCACCTCCAGTCCAATTTTATAACCAACGGGATTAAGATATTCGATAGCTTCAAGGAGCGATTTACGAAAAGCGAAAAAGCCGCTCATCGGGTCATTGACGGTTGTGAGTGGCCAGGCCATTAGGCTAGCACCTTTACTGTTTAGTTTTCTAAGCCAACCCCACGACTCATCTGTGCTTGCATGGTCAACATAGCGGGAGCCGATGACAAAGTCGTATCCCTGCTGGAGAGTGTCGAGCATGGCAGGAATGGCGCTTACAGGATGGCTGAGGTCGGCATCCATGACAACGATCGTTTCATATTGGGCGGCTTTAAATCCATCGACAACGGCAGGACTTAATCCACGATCTTTTGTGCGAATAATCAGGTGAACCCAAGGGAGGTTAAGTTCTTTGATACGTTCTTCTGTGCCATCTTGGCTGTTATCGTCCATGATGATCAGTTCGAGTGTTAAATGATTGGCCTCTTTTAATAACGCAAGCTCTTGAATTAATAGAGGAAGATTGTCGGCCTCGCGGTATGTCGGTACGATCACTGAAACAGAAGGATACATGATGCTGCTCACTCGTCCGCTATTAAAATATAATTTAACCTCACAATAGAAAAATGAATGGATAAAATAAAAGCGATTTATCCAAAGACGCGAGAAAACTCGGTTCTTTAGGGCCGAGATGAATCGCGCTCTTAGTTTTGAGATAGCTGCTGTTCAATGATTGCTTGGTAACAGTAAGGGGAGCTCCTCCACATGCTCCTGCAAAGTAGCTGGGAGACCAAAGGCTTCCTGCCCACAAAGATTGCCGAACGCTTGGAAAGTTTTCTTTTCTAATTAACCTTGAAGAGACACCCTTTAGACTATTGACAAGCTTAGAAACCGCAGCTTGGTGGATAATGGATGAGAAGATGAACGTGGTCGTTTTCTCCTTCAAATTCTACTAACTCAGCCTTAAAATCTTTGCAAACACTCGTGAAAATTGCTCTTAAGCATTCGAATAACGGAGAGCAGATTGAGAATCCAAGATTCTTTAAACAAGGACAAAAAGCTTTAGCAAAAGCTCAAAGAAAGCTTGCTAAGCTTGAAAAAGGAACAGCAGAAAGAAGAAAACAGGGAAAAGTCGTCGCAAAGGTTCATGAGCGAATCCGAAAACAGAGAAAAGACTTTTGCCATAAAGAATCTAGAAAAATCATAGATAGATACCAATATATCTATGTTGAAGATCTAAATATCACAGCAATGATAGAAGGATCTTATTTAGCAAAAAGCATTACAGATGCTAGTTGGAATCAGTTTCTTCAATTCCTTACCTACAAAGCGGTAGATGCTGGCAGGAAACTGGGATTGGTGAACCCTGCCTATCCCTCACA
>CAZZJE010000143.1:0-7117 GCA_964654295.1 uncultured bacterium
ACCTCGTTAGAGGCCTAGGTTACACGTTCCGAAATTTAATTTCGAAAGAAGTCTAATAGAGCTTTCAACGCTTCGACAAGTCGAAGCGAGCAAAAAGCGGCGACAAGTCGCCGCACTCCAAAAGCAGTCTCAAAGGCTTAACTTACTTCAATAACCGAAAGTCCTAGCAGCTTTCTTCCTAAAGGTGTCTTTGGGAAGACTGCAAGATTTTTATCGCGCATTTGTAAGGTGTAATCAGCCATAAAACTGTAAAATGTTTTCTTGCCTACTTTTTCAGCAGTTTTTTCTATAAACTGACGCTCGTGGGGCTTGTAGCATACTTCGCCGTTAAGAAGATTTGCAAAGGTGCGCATCTTTTTAAAGGAGCTCATGCCTTCCAAGGCTGCTAGATCAAACTTATCGCGTCCTTGGATAGAAAACATTCCTAATTCCAAGTTATAGATTCCAATTTTACGCTGGGACTCGGGGCCGCTTCTTTCCATATCGGCTTTGAGCTTTAGAGTAAAGAAACGACGGTCAGTGTCGCTATCAATAGCAATAAATTGCAGCTTGTCACCATCTTGTATCACAACAACTTCTCTAAGAGCCTTTTGCTCATTAGTAAACGGTCTTTGCTTGTCTTGACCATTTTGAGTGTGTTCATTGTAGAAGTTATTAGATACTAAAAAGTCTTTACCTAACTGATTCGCAATGGCATGAAAACGTTTTGGAAGATGCTCTTTCATCACACTATCCATACGCATTGTACAGCATTTTTTGCCATCAATCACGGATCGTCGGCGTAAGAAGGCGGTAGCCGCAATCATAAAGTTCCAAGTAACCAAGACGCTAAAGGCGACAAGGGATACCGATAAAGAGACTGCTAGAGCGACTCCCGATGTTATGGTCATGGTTAAATTAGCTAATATAGGATTTTTAATTCCTAATGTAAAAGGTGCAGAGAGAACTTTATGGAAAAAGTTTGCCATGCGGTACATCTTAGGATGAATGACCGTTGGTTTTTCCCAGCCTGGTTTAAATAGATTAATTTTAGGATCCCATTCAGATTTAATCCGCTTTGTAAATGGGGACTGCGCTTGGACCTGCTGTTGGACCTGCTGCTGCACTTGGACTTGCTCTAAAACCTGGCACTCCATCCCTAACGTTGCATTTCCAGCCTGAATATAGGCAGGCAAAGCCATCGCATTAGGGCCTTCCCAGCGGGCAGAGCATTTATCAAGCGTTCTTAAAACCTGTCTCTTTTCTGCTGCTGTCAGTCCCTTCATCTGCTTTGTTCGAAATGCAACAAACTTTTTGTAATCCTTCAACCAAGGGATTGTTTTCTGCTGCTTAGGTAGATTTGCATACATTTCATATGGATCGATCGACTCTCTGTGCAATAGATCGTTTCTAAAGCGACGATAGTAATAGAGAGCTTTTGAGACATTACCTGGCTCGTTTAGCAACCTTTTGCGAACAGAAGCCTTCATACGCTCTGCAGGATCAGTCGGCACTCCAATGATTTTATCGCCGCAGATGCTATGTAGAGCATTATCCATCTCTAACGGCTGAGCTCGGTAGTTTTTGTCAGCTCTGTCATGGTACTCATTGCGCAACAGATGAACGAGAAGACGTGTTGCCTTTTCTGTATTTAAGAGCCCGTCAAAGTTCTCACCAAAGATTTTCTTGGCGACAACATCTTCAAATAAAAACTCTAAACGCTGGTTCTGGACCCATTGGCGCATTCTGCCGCCGCCCTGGCCAGCTAAAGATTTTGTCGTCTTCTGATCGAGCAGCAGCAGTGCGAGAGATTTAATTGCCTGGCTGACGTCGCTACCATAAGCTTTATCTTGCGAATAGATGGTTTTACGCTCTTCTGGGTTACTTCCTGAGCTACCTACTTTATGCACATGGCCAGTTTCAATATCTTTTAGGGCGAGCGTTCCATCGCTATCTTGGAAGAATGCCATGGAAAGGATGCTTCCATCATCATGTGTACGCATCTGTTGGCGAGCAGCCTCGGCAATATCTTCATTGGAATTACCTTTAAACCAAGCAGCCACGTCGATAATTGCTTTGACTTCGGGACGGCTAGCTAGCTGCTCCAAGCTATATTCCATCGGATCCTTTCCAACGGGGACGACACGGAAAGAGTCTTTTTGGCGGGCATCTCGATAGACTAGAGCCGTGACCAGTCCTGGTATGCCTAACATCTTATAATATTGGGCGTCGACGTCTTCGGCGGGAGGATCCAATGGCGTTGCGCTAAACGAGACTATTTTGTTAAAAATTGAACCGATGTCGATTGAGCTACTGTCAAAACTTTCCGGATAAATTTTGATTTGGCGAGCGACAATATGTTCGACATAAGTCAAAATAGCATCTTGATTATATTTAATATGTGGCGTCAAGATTTCGATATCTTTTGGCGTCAGCTGATGGAGCGGCTTAACAAATCCTGCTGGAGCTAATTTGTCTCTAAAAAATCGGCTAGCCCAGGTGTTGTTGATATGCACACCCATCTGCTCGTCTACTTCTGAACTTTTTTTGAGATGTTCAATCAGTTTGGCGACTTGGAAGTCATGCAACCCCTTAAAAAGGTAGAGAAGGTGGGTTTTTGCCAAGGATTCGTGTGGGTTTTTAAATTGGCTTGGCGTTAATACCGTCTCTTCTGGCTTATCGGCCGTTTTACATGGGATAGCAAACTCTTTTGGCTCAGCCGCTTGTCTTAAATGCTCTTTAGAAAAGGTATATTTTTCGCAGGCAGCTTCTTTTAAGCTGTTTGGTAAAATATAGGATAGCATTCCTTTAACAAGCGAGAGGTCGCTTTTATGCGGATGATTTGCAAGCCAAGCTGGGGGGTTATCGACTTCGCTTAAGGCGAATTGGCGGAAGCTATCTTGAATGTCCGGTGAAAGGCGATATTTCTCGATAAACTTCTGCACAAGCTTGGGAGCGACGACTGTATGATAGACATCGGGAGTGATCTCCATAACCTTCGCTTGCTGATTTTTAAGAATGCCCAGAGGCTCTTCAATTTCAGGGTCAAGCATAAATTCGAAGAATGTTCTCATAAATTTAAGCTGTTCATCAGGCAATGTTTTTGGCTTGCCTTCTGTATAAACAACTTTGCGCTTGGGATCTCTGGTTTCATGCTGCTCGTCAATATTGGCAACGCCATAGACGCGAATGAGTTTGCGGATGCGGATGAGATAATCGATCTGGAGATAACTGTCTGGAATCTGTTTAGGATGCTTCATCTCATTTTCTAACATCATATGTAGGTGCAACTTGAGCGCCTGGGCGGTTTCAGGGCGCACGTTGATAGGACGGCCGTGTACTAGGTCATCTTTGAGCTCTTCATAGATATGTTTCAATGAGTCTAGCATCATCTGGCTGCTACGATCAAAGAATAAGCGGTCGACTCTGCGGTTATATGCCTCTTTAAAGTGCTCTCTGTTTTCTTGTGTGTTGGTGGCTTCTAAACGCTCAGGCCACAAGTTAACGATTAGTTGACGCATGTAGGTTTCATGCTTTTCCAAATAGCTCTGTTCATAGGTTGCAACACGATTGACTGCAGTTGTTTTTCCAAATCCCGTCGGCATTTGGAAGAGAACACAGTTGTGCGAACGGTGAGCATCGACCATCTCTATTTTTTTCTGATACTGCTTTTTTGTTAAGAAATAGCCGGCAGCAGCTTCAACGCATAGAATATGGAAGTTTTGCGGAGTGATCTCATAGGCTCGTTTGACTTGGCTAGAGGAGGCAATCAGTTGAATCAGTGCTTTGCGTTTCTCATGAATCAGTGCTTTGCCTTTCTCAGAATTACCTAAATGCGGCTCATCTAGCTCTTCATACTGCCTAAGGAGAGCATTGATACGCTCAAGTTTTTGAACCTGGGTGAAGATTGTGTGGTAGACAACCATCCCGCTGCTGACTTGTGTGATTTCATCATCGCTCAGCAACGTTTTCTTTTTAAAGGCGTTGATATCATTTTTTAAGAAAAGCTCTTTTAGCTCATCCCAAGAGATTTCTTGCCCAGAGCCATCGCGTTTAAACAATTCGACTAGAGAGCTATCTAAACCTTCAGGCACACGGTTAGCTTGCCAACGTAAATGCTCAGCTAAAATCTTTAAGGTTGTATTCCAAAAGGTGATTTGTGTCTGGTTTTTCTTTCTTGCTTCTTGTAAGTTAGCCGTATCTTTCAGAGAATAAGTACGAATTGGAGGCCGGTTGTCGCGGTACTCTTGGAGCTCTTGGCGCTCTTCTTTAAGTCCGCGATCTAATAGCGGATCATCGGCATCGCCTTCTGGCAAGTTCTCTTCTAAAGGAACTGCTTCAGGCAGATCTTCCTGACAATTAAAGTTTTTATCGGCAAAGTCGTCAAAATAGTGATCGAATGTTGTGTCGAATGCTTTCCAACGATTAAGATAATTTTCGTCATAAGGATTAGAAACTCGTGCGACTCTATCTGTCAAGGGCGTTTCAATGGACTGATAGGGATTATGATGCCTTAGTTTCCACATCTTCCATAGGACTTTGAAAACGATTTTAAATAGAAAGCCTATTTTTCTAATTAATCTTTTGAAAGCTGAAACGCCAGGAGGTGTTGCGTGACGGGTTAATTTTTCTAACGCAATTCTCCAGTTTTTTTCAGCAAGATCGCAACGATTTGCAGCCTTAGTTCGAGTTTCTTGAGTATCTAAATAAGAGATATTCATCCTAGCGGTATAAGCGGCTGTTTTTTCTTGCAAAAGCGTTTTGAATTCGTCATGCGTTGGAAATTTTTCGGGTTTTTGTAAAACAGCTTTTAGAATATTGACATATTTTTTAATGTCTTCACTTTCAATAGTTGAATGAAGGTCAATTTGACGTTGCAGAGCATCTTTTTCGCTGGGTGTACCAGAGCGAGCCAGTTTGTAGTAAGCCCAGAAATTTTCGCTGAAAAACCCTCCACCTTTTTCAATTTTTAAGAGTGAAGGAGAAGAGGGGTTTTCAACGAATCGATGAGATAACAACAAATATTGCATTGTTGATGGGCGGGTTTTATTGAGCTCTTTCCACTCGTTAAGATATTTTTCAGGAGAAATATAGGCGATGCGTCTCTCTTTGAAAGTGGGGGGTGTTATCGAGTGTAGATCGCTCCAGCGGTGTGCAATCAATTCTATGATTTGCATCTGGGCGGCTTGAGCGAGTTTTTTCTCCGCCCATGTTTTAGCGTTCGCAACGGTTTTACGAAACTCTTTTTGAATAATATTCAAAACTCTTCGCTCTTGGTCCTCTGTCAGTCGAAATTCTGCGGCATTACCTGAATAGTGGCAATAGAGCATATAGACTGGCAAGAGCTCCATCGGATCGATGACGGCCTTCTCCTCTTCTCCAACAGGTAAAGGATATTTCAAATGGTTCTCTTCTTGAATTGTTAAGAGAGTTAAGCCAAGAGAAAGTGAAACATGATGGGGACGCTTTAACAGCTTGGAAATCAGCTGAGACAATAGGGTATCTTCCTTAATTGCTCCGCTTTTATATGTGTAGCGTTGAAGGCTTTGAAAGTGGGGAATAAGCGCTAAAATTGCTTCATAATTGTGACTTTCAGCTAATAAATTTGCATAATGCAGAGTGGCTTTTAGATCTGCTGGTATGATTTCTCCATTTTTTACATCATATTCTAGCCAAATGACTTCATCGTAAGATGGTTCAAGTCCATGTGCAACGCGATTTTCATTGTTAGCTTGGCGCTCTTCATTACTTAAAGCGTGAGCCATTAATATTTTTTCATGGCCGGAAGCGTTTCGTAGAAAGAGTGGTTTTAAATTGGCTTTGGGTGTTGCACCTTCTGGAATTTTTACTGAAACATTAGGAACAACAAAATAGTCGCTATATTCCGTGCTAAAAGCTCTTGTATAGTGATCTTGCTGTTTGACTTTGAAGCTTAAGCCTAGGCCATGTATCACAATGGCATCCAATTTTTGGCTTACTTTATCGCGCCAGCATTCGGGGGTATAGGTTTCAGATGTTGGAAATAATTTCCTGAAGTCCTCATTATAGCTGGACCATTCTTGAGCGACTAATTTCTTATGATCAACTGGGCTTACAGAGTTAGATTTTTGGATTTTAATAGCAGAGTTTCTCTGCTCCTTAACTTCAATTTGATATTGCTCTTTACCTTTGATTTCAACACGAATATGGGCAGGCCTATTTCCTTTAGCTGCTTGATACCAGCATTGCACGTGGCGCTCTTGTTTTTGCAGTTGCTGATAAAAGCCGGAAGGAACGTGTTGGGAAAGATTTTCTAGTGGGATGAAAGAGAGACTTGATCCATCGCTATCCTCTTTATAAAAATAGGGTTTACCCCTATATGGGTCTGCTTCTACAATGATTTTGGATGGATATAAGGTCCAACTGTAACAGTTTGGAATGCGCTCTGCATGTGTAAATGCGCCTGAAAGCTTACTAAATTCGGATGAACTTAAGACTTCTCTAGGAAGGTCATCAACAATTTCTCCACTCTTTCGGCAAAGGTTTAACTGCTGACAATTTAAAGCAAAACCAGGAGTGCCATCTGATTGAAACTGGTTACTTAAAGGAAGGTACTTCCAATTTCCTATTTCGGTTTGGCTAACATTTGGGTAAAGAGCCTTGACAATGTCTGTGAGTATGCGATTAGTAGCGAGTGTTTCCGTGGGTAACGTGGATAAATAATCTTGGCCTGTTTCTATTATCTCTTTAAAGCGTGAAAGGCAAATTTTTGCTAAATTTGCACTATCATCATATTCTCGGCCATAAGAGTAGCTGCTGTCACCAGCACCGCTTATCGCTGCAGCTAAAAGATCTTGAATAAGAATATCTGTTTCTGGCTCGCCAAGGGTAAACTCACTAGGCAGACGGTTTCTATAAACAATGAGAAGTTCTTCAAATATTTCTTTGCGTTGCTTTTGGTTGGTTATGCGAGGGAGAATATTTTGGTAGACCGTCTCACGGATATCTGGTAGAGGGGTTGGTAGGGTGACTCCGCTAGATTTAATCAGTTCGCTACAGCTGAGGCCGAATCTTGTAAGGTAGCGAACAGTATCCCAGCCTGTTTCACCAAGATCTAGATAATGTTTAATTGCATTATTAATGGTTTGGATTAGCTCGA
>CAZZJE010000144.1:0-7000 GCA_964654295.1 uncultured bacterium
TTTAGCCCCAGTTTTTTAAATCAAACATACAGAAAGATAAGGCTAAGGCCTAACAGCACAATCGGTTACTAAATTTCCTCCGTGTCACTTGAATCTTGCAATTACCTCTAAAGCCTATGCTACGCTTACTGCAGGCAGTTATTGATGGTTTTTTCCATGGATTGATTAAAGAGCTCTTGTTCCTTGTTAAAATAACTTTGAGCTGTAAGGTCGCCCACATAAATAGGGACAACTGTGGCATAGCCCTGTTTTAAAAGTTCTACGTCGCTTGTTTGTGCCTCATCATATTTGGCAACTTGACATCCTAACCAGAAATAAGAGTGCCCATCGGGATGCTGTCTCTCTTCTGGTCGATCTGTATAGTGGCCTTTACCTTGAGTGGCAAATTTAATGCCCTGGAAAGACAGGTTTCCTGCAATAGGTGTGTTGACATTAATTAAAGTCTCTTTGGGTATCGGGTGGTGCAAGAAAAAATTTACAATTGGTGCAATGGTTGTAGCGGCTAGTTCAAAGTCTTTTTTTTCATAGCCAATACTTGAAAAAGCGATGCTTGGGACACCTGACAAAGCTCCTAAGATAGTTGCTGCTACAGTCCCACTGGAAAAAATATTGCGTCCCGCATTGCTGCCTGCATTGACTCCTGAAAGGATTAACGCTGGTTTTTTGTTAGAGTAAAATTGGTAAAGAGCCATTTTCAGGCAGTCGCATGGTGTTCCTGTAACTGTCCAAACCTCAACATCTTCTTCCCATTCTAACTGCTGTAAATAAAGTGGAGCGCGTACTGTTAGAGCTGTTCCAATGGAAGATTGCTCTGTACGCGGAGCTACAATGCGTACACGACCGAAAGGGATTAATGCTTTGACTAGCAATCTTAGGCCATAAGCTAAAATGCCATCATCGTTAGTGACTAAAAATTCAGGTTGTGTCATCTATTTGTCCTGGCTTGAAAGTTTATCTTAATTTAACCTTTATAGCTTCGTGAGTGCTGTTTTAAATTGTTTATTTATTTGTTAAATTTTCAAATAAATAGTATAATAATTTTGTGAAGTAATATAAATTGATAGGTCCGGATGGCTAAATTTTCATCGCGTCCGTCAATCAAAGATCCTCTTATTGAGCTTCAGGGGCGTATTGAAGCAACATTTCGTCCTAAGGCAGAGAGTGCCTGGCAACGCCTTCTTAGGCGATTTCATGCTACAATTAATTTTGTTTGGAATAAGCATGAACATACTCTTGCAGGTAGGATTCATGAGCTTCGTCACAATGCTGACGAGGTGGTCGATGAATTAAAGCAAATTTATAATCAGCTCTCCAAAGAGCTCGATCCTCGCCTCTTCGCATTTGTCCAGGCAATTATTGACCCACTTTTGCGTGACATAGGTCCCATTTCTACAAGTATGCAATCTAGTAATGCAGCTTTACAAGCAAAAGCTTTTAAGCGTTACAGTGAATGGGCTGAAAAGGCAAAAATATGGATTGACTTATGCCATACAGTCAAGCAAAAAGATAAAATTATCTTGGCTGTTGTCAACCATTTAATCGGCGAATCGATCGAAATGATTCGTCGAGATATTCAAATCATCAACGATTACCAAGAGCATTCCATTTCTCATCTTCCGCTTCCAGACGATGAAAAACAGCTACTGCGATCAGAGTTGAAACATGCAATTACCCCCTATTTGCAAAAGCTTAGCGACTTGACTGCTTTGCCTGGAACGATTTCTTTAGAGGAGGTCTCTCCTTGGAGAGGAGATATTGATAAGCGCCGCCAAAAGTACTTTGAGTTGGCACTGCAGACAACCGACAGCTTAATTGAAAAGAGTTTTCCTGAGTTTACAAGTGAAGAGGCTCAAGAGCATTTATTAGAAGTCTGTTCTCAGCTTAATTTTTTAGAAGAGCAGCTGGAAAACCTGGAAGAAGAGACAGAAAATCACGACTTATCAGACCCCTCAAAACGACGTTTATTGATCTTGGGTTGGATCTCTTTAGAAGAGGCGACGCATCGCCTGCATCTGGATTTACGTTTGACTCCAGACTTAGTCGAGCGTATCCAAACGATTATGAAAAAGATTGAAGAGGCAAAAGAGCGAATTTTATAGCGCTGCCTTTTTAATGGATGTAATCATCTGCGATTGCCCGTTTATCATGTCCATCTAATACATGAAACACTCGAATACGGTTTAATGTGACTGGTGAAAGTTGTCCGATTGGGATATAGACAATTTTCTTTCCAAAACGTTGAGCAAAGCTTTTTAGGGCTTGTCTAGGAGGTTTTGCAGCGACATAAACGATAAGAGGCGAAACGGCATAGTCGATGGCTGCCATTAAAAGCACCTCTGCCTTTGTTCTGCACTCTTGGTAGTCAGGGTCATGCCAGACATCCCACATCCTTCTGGGAGGATAGGACATCATGAGACCTCCATACTCTGCCCGACTGATCCCTGGGCCAACAACATGTTGTCGAATATCTGTGGCGTAGAGAGCCATATCAGATTCTTGTTCATGCTCTCCTATCCAGGTTGTGCACCACGGATACTTTTCGCTTTTATGCCCTTCTTGCGGCTGATCTTCGTCAAAAATAATGACGACAGATCCAACGCCGCCGGGAGGCTTCCCATGCATTTTGACATAAAGCTTTTTCTCCCCCCAATGACGAATTGTTTCTCTCGTGTCGATTCCATCTTCTAAGCTAGTTGAAAAAGGAACAGAACGCGCTCCCTCTTCCAATAAAATTTGTGAGCCCTTTTTCTTTAAAAAGTTTCCAAAGGTCTCTATCACGCTATCTTCGGGTGGATAAGAGCAGATACGAAATGGACCGGGTGGCTCTAAACGCACGCGTTGCTTCTCTTTTCTCAAGCGCTGTTTAAAAGAGGGTTTGCGGCCGGGTTGCTTGAGTCTAAAGTGTAATGTTTTATGGCCTTTCCAAATATCTTGAGGAGAGAGATCGATTTCTGGTAGGTTATCGACATTTTTCAAAAAGGGATAGTCTGTGGCCTCTTTCCAAGTTTCGTAGGCATAATTGTGATCTACGCATCCTTTGGCAACAGATAAAAGTTGAAAGAGATCGGGCGTCAGACGATCTGTAAGAAGCGAGTAATTTCGAGCGAATTTCATTAAGTTGCGTAGGTGATAGCCAGGAAACGGCAATCTTGTCTCTTGCGCGTAGTTTTGACCTGCTGTTTTATAAAGGCGATAGAGTAAAAGCCTGCGATCGGGAATCATTAGGGTGCCGATCTCTTGATTAGAGAGACCCTCAGCCCCTTCCCTCCAGATTTCATAAGCTTTAGTAACCCAGCCTGGTTCTGCTAACACCTCTCGGCACGACTCTTCTGTCAAGGTGTGTAAAACTTGCATCTCGCGGTCTGCATGTTTTAATTCGGGATATTTTAAACGGTCGACTTCATCTAAAACACGGGCTAAGTGGGTCATTCCACAGACAAATAGAACAGTGTCATATTGTAAAGAGAGCTCTTTTAGCCGTTTGGCCATATAGAGTTCTCGATCGCGATCTTGCTGTGTGAAGATCGGAAGGTGATATTTCTTGTAGGCCTCATAATAGTTTTTTAGTCCGATGACATGGATAGCGTAGGGGTCGGGGAGCGGCTCGCGAATTGAAGGGTATTCATCGATATCCAAATCAATACAAAATGGAGGAATATGTTTTTCTAAGGCGTGCCTGATCGCTTCAAAAGCGGCATCACAAGGTTCACATAAGTAATAGATTGGCTGGTCATTTTGACTGTAAGAGATTGCGACAGAGACATCCGGCAGTCTGGAAGCTGCTTGGATTAAAGTCTTCTCCATCGTTTCTGCCAACTCTACCGCTACACAGTCTGGTTGCACCTCGCGAAAAGCTCGGTAGACCTCAGCAGCTATCTCCATAGTGCTGTGTAAAATGGGGACGGCAAAGATGTTATCTTTCTGAATTACAAAGGGGGAATATTGATTCATTAGGATACTTGGATTGAGATTAAATCTGATGCCCTTTATCCTATAGCCTATGTAATTATTTCTTCTAGTTGAGAATAAAAGTTAGCTTAAAGTGGTGCCAATATGAAATTATTGCTTTCAAAACCGCGAGGTTTTTGTGCTGGGGTTGAACGTGCCATTGAGACAGTAGAAAAGGCGCTAGAGATCTGGGGGCCCCCCATCTATGTCAAGCATGAAATCGTTCACAACAAATATGTTGTGGATGGATTACGTGCTAAAGGGGCAATTTTTATTGAAGATTTAGATGATGTTCCTGTTGGAGCCCGTTTGATCTATTCAGCCCATGGGGTCTCTCCAGCAGTAAGAGATCATGCTAAACAGAGACAGCTGATTGAAATCGACGCAACTTGTGGTCTTGTCACTCGTGTCCATTCTGCGGTGAAACGCTTTGCTGCGATGGGCTATCAAATTATTTTAATTGGCCACCGCAACCACGTTGAAATCATCGGCACAGCTGGCGAAGCGCCCGATGTTACAACGATTGTTGAGTCGGTAGAAGATGTTGAGAAGTTGCAATTTACTAGCAATGAAAAGTTATTTTATATCACTCAAACAACTCTAAGTTTGGATGACGTTAAAGAGATTACAGAGGCACTAAAAGCCAAGTATCCTCACATTGAAACATTACCCTCTTCTTCCATCTGCTATGCGACAACAAACCGGCAGATAGCGTTGGGAGAAATTACCGATCAAACAGATCTAGTACTGGTAGTTGGTGATCCAAAAAGCTCCAATTCAAACCGCTTGCGAGAACTAGCAGCCAAACGCAATATTCCTTCTTATTTGATCAACGATGAGAGTGAAATTGAGCCCAAATGGTTGGAGAATATAAAGACAATCGGTTTAACAGCTGGGGCCTCTACTCCCGAAAGTATCGTACAGCGCTGTATCCAAAAGCTTATTGCATTAGGTGTGACAGAAGTAGAAGATGTTGTTTACACGATTGAAGATGTCGTTTTCCAGCTTCCAAAGCCTGTCTATCAGCAGCTTGTTGGGTTGGGGGCGCGCTAAGGAATATTTGGAGTGCGACTTGTTACCGCTTTAAAAGATTAAATAATAGAACTTTAAGCTTCGACAAGTCGAAGCGGGCAATAAAGCGGCGACAAGTCACCGCACTCCAAATTCTATTGAGTCAACGCCTTTTCTCTATCATCTAACCAGAAGTGGCGGCAAAAATAGAGGGGCAATCCAATGATAAGGCCTCCCATTCCAAGCAGCAACTGATGCCAGCTAACCTGTTCGACTAGCCATGCAATTCCAATTAAAGCAATCAGAGGGATAAATAGTCTCCAAGGCCTCAGTAACAATCCTTTCCAGCCAAAGGTAATTTGCTGAAAACGCATCGCTGCAATACAGGTTGAAGAGTTACTGGCAAACCGCGAGATGGCACTGATGGCAACGAGTTCTGTAAAACTTCCTGATAGTGCTACAGCAAGCGTTAAAGCTCCAGTTAGTAAGATGGCAAAATGAGGCGCTCCCCTCGAACTATTTTCTGCCATAATCGGTGGCAACAAGCCATCTTCGGCAAGCGCAGAAGCCGAGCGGGGAGAGGTAAAAGAGGAGGCTAAATTTACGCCTGAGATAGAGACAAACATTGCCAAAGACATCATGACCCCTCCAATTGCTCCTAGGCGGCTAATCGCTGCATCGGAGAGAGGCGTTACGCTGGCAATTAAACTTTCACTAAGCACGCTCATCGTGATCAATTGAATCGCAAAATAGATCGCTGCACATAACCCAAGAACAGAAAAAATAGCTAAGGGTAAATCACGAGTGGGCCGACGCATCTCTCCAGCGATCACACATAAGCTTTCAAAGCCACTGAAGGCGTAAAAGATCACTAAAGCTGCTTGTCCTGGTTCAAAGGTCTCCTCAATAGTAACAGTCGAATTTTTTATTGATCCAAAATCGATCCAAAAAATTCCAAGCAGTAAAAGGAGAGCCACAGGAGCTAATTTGGCAGTTGCAATCACTCCATTCAAACCTTTAACAGCACTAACTCCTAACAAGTTAATGACTGTTAGAGAGCCGATAATACAAACGATTAAAATTGAGTGGTAAGGTTGTTGTAAAGCAGCTGGCCAAAAGGCACTGAGTCCTGTGACAGCTCCTGCAGCCAAAGAGGCCCAAGCAAGAATGCTGACAAACCAGCGCATAAGTCCGATTTGAGCACCGACAAAAGGACCAAACGCCTCTTTTGCATAAACATAAGGGCCACCGTTTCTTTTAAACAGCGTGGCACAGTAGGCGCAGCACCAGGCGATAGCTAAAACAATGACAATAGTGATAGAATAAATGAACGGTAGCTGCTCACCAGCTAGAGATAAGACTTTACCGGGTAAAAGAAAAAGACCCGTTCCTATAATGCTATTGATGCCTAGAAACAACGTACTCCAAAGTCCCAGCTTTTGTGAACTAGGAGTAGTCATTTAGCACTCTCCCGGCTCTTTTGATGGCATGGTCAATTAGGGCTTTAAAAAGAATTAGCATCAAAGGGTCTTTTGCAGATAACTGCTCAGGATGCCATTGAACGCCTACGCAAAAAGGATGCTCTTCATGTTCAAGTGCTTCAATTAAACCATCGGCGCTATAGGCAGCCGCACGGCATTTTGGTGCTAGTTTCTTGACACCTTGATGATGAAAACTATTTACCCATATTTCGTTAGAGTTGAATAATTCAGATAAGAGGGTGTCGGGAGCAATTGTCACTCGATGAGCTCCGCTCTGTATTGGACCAGATTGACGATGCTGCATCGGTTTTGCCTCTTTAATATGACCAAGGTCTTGATAAAGTGTTCCACCTAAAGCCGCATTCATGAGCTGCATGCCACGGCAAATTCCTAAAACAGGGATTTCAAGCTCCATCGCTTTCAGAAAAACAGCAAGCTCATAGCGATCGCGCTCTAGACGAAAGTCTTCTAAATCGGGATGCGGATCTTCCTGATAAAAGCTTGGATGCAGGTCGTGGCCACCCGAAAGAATCACTCCATGCATATGTCGCAATTGCTGT
>CAZZJE010000145.1:0-6991 GCA_964654295.1 uncultured bacterium
ATGGGGAAAAGTGCTTTACATCGATGACTTGATCACTGGCGCCCAAACACGCAAAAAGGGATATGCCAGTATGCTATTAAGATGGTTAATTCAAAAGGCCGAAGCAACACATTGTGACCAGGTTCATTTAGATAGTGGTTACATGCGACACGATGCTCATCGCTTTTATTTAAAGCACGGCTTTAAGTTGCACAGCCACCATTTTTCTCTAAATCTAAAGGAGTAAAAGGCAGGCCATCGGTTTACCTGTTTGAAAAAAATTCGAAAGGAAAACTCTGGTATAATTTTTCCAAATCACACTTGGGAAGTGGCTCTCCACCCATTCCCAAGGCCTCTTCAAGGGGTTTTGAGATTCGGAATGCAACACACTTTATGAAACAAAGCAATTTTTTAAATCAAAAAAACTTATGACAAAACGAATCTATCCATTTTTAAATGCTAGAACACCAAAGCCAAATGCTCTGGGCCAATATTATGCTGAACCTAAGCAATTAGGTGAGGCGGGGATTCATGCGATTTTAGATGAAGGAAAAAAATGGAGCGAATCTCTTTCCCAGACTTTGTCTCAGGGAGGAGCGGCTATCTTTCCGCATACTTTCTTGAGTCAATGCGGCTACCAAATAGCAGCAGCTGTACATGCCATTCTAGATAGTGGAGCCGATCAAGCTCTGGTTTTAGGAGTGCTGCATCCCATGTCTGAATCTTTAATAGCTGCTCGCTCTAAAGAATTGAATGAAGAAGATATTTCTAACGAACCTTCTAGAGGTGTTTTAGGTCCGGGAATCAATCGCGATAATTGCTGGACGAATGAGTTTTCTCTCGATCTATTTATGATTCTTTTTAAAGCTGAAGTTAAAAGGCGAGGAATTAAGCCTCCTAAACTAATCGAGCGTTATCCGAGCTTGGTCAACAAAGATCCAGCCTCTTTGCCTGGTATCGATGAACTAGAACATATTGCTAAAGATTCTGTTATCGTTGCAACAGATGATATGTGCCACCATGGCGTTGGCTATGGTGTTCGAGAAGAAGATGCGATTCATATCGATGCAAAAGGATATCAATTTGCTAGAGCCAACATCGAAAAAGGCTATGAATTCTTAAGAAAAGGAAACTATCGAGACTATTTTTATCATTGGATGAATCCCTTGGCAATAGGTGATCCAACAGACACAACAATGGTTGTAAGGCATCTGATCGGAAGGCTTTCAACCCATCTTTTAGATCTTAAATTGGTCGATGTCTCCTCTCTCTTTGAAAATGATGTGGAACCAAGCTGGGTGGCAATGGCATTAGTCGAGTTTAAGAAAATAGAAAAGTAAAAAAGAATAAGAATTTATTGGTTCATCTCTATTTCCCTTTCTTATATAAGCCTACTAATTTGATTTAAATGTAAAAAACAGGTATAATTTTTGTTTTATTGTAAACCTTAGTAAATAAAGGGATAAAGCATGAGTGGAGTAAATTCTACACTAGGAAACGGATGGATCGATCCTTGGGCCATAAGAAATACACAGCTAAACAGAATCGATCCTCCATCGAGGGAAGAAATACCTGAAGAGAAAGAAATCGACGAGGTAGAATCTAAAATGGAAGTGGAAGATCCACTCGTGAATGAATTAGCAGGACAAATGAGCGGTAGCTTAGAAATCGACGATCACGAAAGGATTGAGATTTCTCAAGCAAAATTAGATGCCTTAGGCAAGGCGTTGTTGCCATTCGTTGTGAAATCTTCTGAAGAAAGAAAACATTTGATGCCTACCCTTTCTTCCGAGGTAAAAGAGCTATTTCAGCGTAAATGGTTTCTTCTAGGAATGAATGAGTTGACTTCTATTCCTTCAGCCTTTGAAGTGCTTACACAAATAACAGAGCTGGATCTTTCTCGTAATAAGATTACAGAGATTCCTGAAAATCTATTTGTCTCCTATACAAATTTAACCGATCTAAATCTTGATTTTACCAGGATTAAGAAATTACCAGATAGTATTGGCAACTGCAAAAACTTGAAAAACTTAAGTATAAATAGAAGCTTTTTAATAGAGCTGCCTTCTACGATTGGAAAGCTTGAAAATTTGATTAAGATGGTGATTCGTCGCAGTAAGTTGGCTAAGCTTCCATCAGAAATTGGAAACTTAGCTCAACTACAGGAGCTCTGTGTTTCTGATAGCCAGCTTAAGAAGTTGCCGGATGAAATTTGTAAGTTAATGAAATTAAAAGATTTGGATGTATCTAAAAATGCGTTAACCCATCTGCCATCTGATTTATCACAGCTGACAAATTTAACAAATTTAGATGCTAGCAATAATCAATTACAAGAGCTTCCAAAGACGCTAGATATGCAGCATTTGAAGAAGTTAGCGCGCGTAAATTTTAAAAAAAATCCGCTCGTTGTCCCCTTATCAGCAGAACTCCGAGAGATAGATACAAGCTGTCGATTATCTAAAGAAGAAAGAATACAGCACCTAAGAAAAAAAAATAAAAGTGAAGAAGAGCAGTTTGATCAAGAACCTTCTAAGATTCGGATAAATGAGACCCGTTCTGGCTGTCGCTTGGTAGGCTCATCAGAAAAACCAAATAGTGAAGATTCCTCCGATGCACCAATTAAAAAGGTAGGAGATCTTGAGCAAATTCCAAATAGAAAAATCGTGCGCGCACTTCGAGGAAAGGATCGGCCTCAATTACCGAGCAAAGCTTCGGCCAGTTCTGATAATGAGGATTGGTAACCTTAGTTTTTTAAGGGAGTCAGGCCGAGACGGCCTGACTCTAATGATTTGATTTATCCAGCTCTTAAAATATTACAAAAAACTGATTGTTAAATTAGTTTATTGGAACGATTACCAATGGACCATCAGGTTTTTTTAAGGCGTCAAAATAGTTCGGCTGCACATTAAAAACGGAAGCGAGCGCTTCGTTTGAATAAGCACCAATCACTTCTCCTATTCCAATGTAATCAGGCTCAGCATGAGTAAAGTAAGCAATTACCTCTACATCTTCTGATCCCACATTTTCAATGTTATGAAAATGAGAGGCTGGAGCAAAAGCGCCTTGTCCTGCATTAACATCCATTACCTCAACATTACCATCTGGAGAAAGAACCGTAATTTTTGTTTTTCCTTTTACAATATAAACGAGCTCTCCAGCATTTGTATGCCAATGAGGCTCAACAACGCCTCCCGGTGTAAGCCCAAATCCCAAAATGCCCAAGCCTTGAAGCTGATTTAAATTTGGCTTTGTTCCTAACTGCAGATAGCCGCCTTTTGTTTGGATGACTCTAGGGCTTGCTTCAATATTAAATTTATATTGGCTAGAAATGTCATTTGAAGGGATTTTGGATTGTTGCAAAATTTTAAATGGCTGATCGCTCTTAGTTTTTTTTAAGCCATCGGCAAAGCCAGAGTTTGAGTTAAATGTGCTGTGAAAAACAGGATCAGAAAGGGAATAGATCGCCTTGGAAAGCTGCATCACCTCGACGTTATCGCTATTCATCGCACAATTGATGATGCACTCTTCATCCCCAATGTTTTGTACAAGATGGACATATCCTTGCGGGATAAAATAGATTTCGCCCTTTTTCACCGTAAATGTTTCCACGCTGCCAGGCGTTCTCATGGTGACTAAGGCGCGTCCTTGTATGCAGTAACCAATCTTATGTGCATTTGGATGCCAAACAGGCTCTCCAGCTCCTTTAGGTTTAATTTTTAAGCAGGAAAAAGAAATATTAGCAAACCCAGGCACTTCCTTTTTAGTTACATAAGTTACATTACCACCCTCTCCGCCAAAGTAAGGCTTAATAGAATCTAAGCTAAAGAAAAATTTGCTAGCCATGATACATCCTTTATTTCTGGGCTCTAGTCACTAGCCAAACAGATAAATTTTTTCTCCAATTTATGCAAATTTATTCATAGAGCGACGAGTAGCAAAGATCTTTTGACTATCCTTTAGCTTAAATGACAGTGGAAAATAAAAAAAATTAACAAATAAAACCGAATAGTTCTCATAGAACTATTCGGTTAACCTCATTGTTATTGCCGACCAAGACTCCAAAAAAAATTTCTAGCCTAATATATCATAATGATATATCATGTTGATATGTTAAATTAGAGGTGATGATGGCCAAAAGTAATAAGAGTCGATATGCGATCATGGGGATGATTGCAATCGCTCCGAAAAGCTCGGGTTATGACATTAAAAAACTAATGGAAGAGAGCACTCAATATTTTTGGAAAGAAACGTATAGTTCTATTTATCCCACCTTAAAAGAGCTAGTAAATGAGGGCCTTATTGAAGAGCATGAAGTCTCCAAAAGTGGGCGTCAAAGAAACCTTTATGAATTAACGGCAGAAGGCAAAAGAGAGTTGCAAGCGTGGATCAATAAGCCCGTAGAATATGAGCAATTTCGTAATGAGCTTTTGCTTAAACTCTTCTTTGGCGAGTTCGCTGCTCCAGCAACCACACGAAAACATGTAGAAGAGTTTCGCCTCATGCTTCAAGAGAAAAATCAAATTTATCAGACGATTAAAGAGCAGCTACAACTAAACCATAAAAATGACTCAAGCTTTCCCTATTGGATGATGACATTGGATTATGGATTGGGTCAGGTAAAAGCAGCTCTAGAGTGGTGTGAGAGTACTTTAAAACAATATGATCAATTAGAAAAGAGATAATCAAATGTTCGATGTCTTAGTAGTAGGAGCTGGCCCTGTAGGTTTAACGGCAAGTGTCTTATTTCAAAAAATGGGTATAAAAACCATGGTTGTGGATAAGCGCAGCACGATGAATACCCATCCAAAAGCACGCAGTCTAAATGTTCGTAGCGTAGAAATATTTCGGGTTTTAGGGATTGAAGCTGCTATACGAGAGTGGGATTTTCCTAAAGAAGCTCGACGTGCATTGTGGCTTGATAGCTTTTGCGGTGAAGAATTAGCTCAAATCGTTTTCGATCATGACTTAGCCCATCGTTATAGCCCATGTGAGCCAGCAGCTCTTTCCCAAGCGCGTCTTGAAGATGTGTTAAGAAACTCCCTAAGCAAAGATCAGGTGTGCATCCAATATGGAACGGAGCTCATAGATGTTATAGAAGAAAAAGATTGCGTTGTAGCCACACTTCGCAAGGAAACAGGGGAGCAGTTTCAGGTTCGTGCTAAATATATGGTAGCTGCCGATGGAGCCAAAAGTTCTATAAGAAAGCTTCTTAAAATCCCTGTTATTGGTAAAGATGACTTGGGTAAGTATGTGAGTATCTATTTCAAGGTAAATCCCTATCCAGTTGCTCCCTATCGTCCGAGTGCAATCTATTTTATGCTGGGGGAAACCTCGCTTGGCCGCTATATCCAATCTGTAAACTGCAAAGATGAGTGGCTGATGGGCATTAAGCTCTCTCCTGAAATGGAGAGAGACGAATCAGATTTTCACAAAGACTATTGTCTTAAATTTATTCGTGAGACTTTTGAGATTCCAGATTTAGAGATTGAAATCCTAGATATTGAATTTTGGCATATGCGTGTGCAAATTGCCGAAAATTTCCGTAAAGGTCGTACATTTTTAGCGGGTGACGCAGCCCATCTTTTATCGCCTGCCGGTGGCTTTGGTATGCAGACGGGAATTCAAGATGTTCATAATCTCTGTTGGAAACTAGCTTTTGTCATCAAAGGACAAATGTTCGAAGACATTCTTGATTCTTACCACCAGGAGCGATTCCCTACTGTACAAAGTAATATGGAGTGGAGTCGCAACAATCAAAAAGGATATACGGCCATCCTTCTAGCGGGTAAATCGGGAGATCGAAAAGAGCTTCAGAAGACAATTCCATTACAATGGTCTATCTTAAACTCGATTGGTCAAGATATCGGCTTTTCCTATCAGAGTAGTCTTGTCATACCCGATGGAACAGATGCTGTAGAAATCACAGCAACTGAATATCTTCCAAATGCTAGACCGGGGTCAAGAGCGCCGCACTTGTGGCTTCAAGGAGCCGAGGGGGTCATCTCCACGATTGATCTTTTTGTGGATTCATTTGTTCTTTTAACAGATTCAGATGGAAAATCTTGGCCAAAAAAGCTAGAGAGTTTAAATCCCAATCTCTGCTTTCGCACGGTATCTATCGGTGAAGAGGGTGACTATAAAGATATCGATCACAATTTTCATGAGCTTTATGGAATCGAGCGCGGAGGAGCTGTTCTTGTTCGGCCTGATGGTCATGTCTATTGGCGTTCGGGAAGTCACAAACAATAAATTAAGGTTGTCAGGCTCAATTTTTTAGATTTTTTTGGACCATTCCGTTTCTTTAAAACCTAAGAGTCCAAAATTATCTCCAAGTAAGAAAGGGCGCTTAACGAGCATGCCATGTTGATTTAACAAAGCAAGAGCTTCATCGACGTTTAGATTTTGAATTTTGTCCTTCAACTGCATTTCTTTGTATAGCAAGCCAGATGTATTGAAAAGCTTTTTTAAATTGCCATCCTGATAGTCGAGCATTTGCTGTAGCTCTACGACTGAAGGAGGTGTTTTAGAGATTTCTTCTTCGGTAAATATCACTCCATGTCTCTTTAAAAAAAGGAGAGCGTCCTTGCAAGTAGAACATTTTCTATAAACATAAATAATCATTTTTGTCTCATTAAAGGCTTAAAATTTAATCGTAACAAAAGCGTTTATTTGATCAAATGAAAAAGGCTGGTTGCATTTTTAAACAATTATCTGATTGCAGGAAAGATGGCAAATTTTGTTCTTGTTCATGGCGGAATGATTGGGGGAAATTGTTGGAAAAAAATTCGCAAACCTTTGGAGAAAAACAATCATCTAGTCTTAACTCCCACCACGAAACTATTGAAATGAGAAAACATACCAGATTTGTTCAATCTAAGCAGATAAGACTTTGGACAGAAGTCATGGGAAATCCCAATAACCCGGCTGTAGTATTGATTTGTGGGGCAGGAGCTCATGCCCATTTTTGGACAAATGAATTTTGTCAGCAAATTGTAACGAATGGATACTGTGT
>CAZZJE010000146.1:0-6959 GCA_964654295.1 uncultured bacterium
AAGCGGCGACAAGTCGCCGCACTCCATATACTCTTTAGCCTCAGTTTTTTAAATCAAACATACAGAAAGATAAGGCTAAGACCTTACGGCCTGGCCTAAAATTGTACCGGCCTCTTCGAGGCCTAACAAAACAATCGGTTACTAAATTTCCTCCGTATAACTTGAATTTTGCAATTACCTCTATAGAGGCCCTGAGGCCTTTTTAAGCCGCTTTCTTTTAGATTTTCCTGGTTTTAGAATTTTGGAGTCGATCATTTTATTTAATAGTTCAGTAAAATTATTTAATCTTATAGATTTTTCTGTTTTCAATTTTTCAATAATCAGATGGATGATTGGCTGCATCTCTTTTACTGAGTGAGAAAATAAATGGGGATGTCTAGCAGTTGCCTGTGTTAGAAAAACTTCACTTTCATCAAGAGATCTTTTAGAAATTTCAAAATAATGTTCAAAAATTATTTGATTTTGATCTAAACATTCCTTGGCACACTTATCAAAACACATTGCAGGTAATGCTAAAATTAATTCACTCCCTTTCTGATCCAGTCCGAAAGTATTTAATTCACGAACTAAAAATCTAACGATCGGTAGTAAATAAGCCGAAGGACGATTCACATCTTGCTCTGGAATTTTTTTGATTATATCCAAAAAACTTTCTTGCATAATTAACCATTGATCTTTAGTAATCTTATATTTTTTTTCGGAAATTTCTTGGGTTAATTTTTTAAAAAAGCTAATTCCAACAGGGTAATTGAAAGATTTACTAACTCTTAAATTAAGATCCATCACTTCTAATAGATCGAGTGACATGTACTCAAGATTGACTTGGTTATAGGAGGCACTTTTATTTCGGTTGGAATTGAGCAGCACATTCCATGCAGTTGGAATATAATATCCATTATAGCTTTCATTGAGTAAGTCTTTAATGACAAGTTCGTAAGGCTGAATACAGGTTTCTTTATTAATAATTGCTGTTTTTGTTCTGATTAAGAAATTTTCTTTGTCGCTTCCCGGTAATGGATGCGCTTTTAATCGATCGCAAATCATTTGAATGTGGGCAATTTTTTGTTCACGGGGCTCTAGCTCATTAAGTTTATTCGGTAAGTCAGCCAGTAACCTTTCAGGGGCACATTGACTCCAAAGACTCAGTAAATGTTCTCCTAGAAGTTTGAACGCTACAGCTGTATGGAACTGTTTTAATTGATAAGCGAGATTTTTAAGGAGATCAAACGTTTCATGAGGTAATTGAAGCTGTTTTGAAACGATTGTATGATTAGCGATTTTTGGTAAAGTTTTGGGAATGACATACCCAATCAATGTTTCTAAATCTGGAGATAAAAGTGTTAAATCCGGGTTTGCTGTTAAAAAGGTTATAACTTCTTTCATAGAGCTCGGAAGATTAAAGGGCCTTTCAATAAACCCTCCTGAGTGAATGATTTTATACGTTCCTTTTGCTACATCAAAATCTATTTTTTGCTTCACTTCGCCCTTTGCATTTTCTAACTGAGTAAGTGCACAAAGTTCGAGAAAGGCTTTTGTGAGGGGGGAGCGAATTAAATTCATCGCTGAAAGTATTGTTGCAGGAAACGGCTTTTGAGTAAGCATTTCAATTTGCTCAGGAAGAATTTTTTCGATATAAGAAATGTAAGGTTGTGTAGATTCTGCTTTTATACGATTTCTATTTTCAGCTAGCAGCTTCTTCTTTTGAGCACTTTCTTCGGCTTTCAGGCGTGCTTCATTGAATCTCAACAGATTTTCCTGGCTTTCTTCCGTTTGCATGCCTAATTCAAGCTGATGTTTAAGGGAATGCGCAGAGGGGGATTCTTTGATTTTTTCAATTATTTCAGATACAGTTTTATATAGGCTTTCAGGGATAAGCTTCGTTAAATCACTATAGGAATCTTGCAACTGATTGATAAAATGCAAGACTCTTTCAAGAGGCTGGGGGGGAGTAGTTTTTAAGCTTGAGAGAATTTGATTGAAAATAATCGTTTTCAACTCATAAGGATTCAAAGGATCATTAAAAAATTGCTTATAGTCTTGAACTAATTTTAAAGTAATTTCTTGAGACTCGAGGTGTAAATTCACAGAATTTAAAGACGCTATCAAACTTAAGGAAGCTTCTTTAAAGAGAACAAAAACCTCTTCTCTTGGATTTTTTTCCTCTTGATAAATAAATATTAAATATTTTTGTAAGATCCGTCTTAGTTCAGGATCTAATTTATAATTTTTCTTTTTACTCTCGTTTAAAATTTCTTTAATAAAAGTCAATTCATTACTTGTATGTATAGAACGATTTTTCTTGTGGTAAAGAAATTGGATCACTGAGTCGAAATCTTTAGATAGATAGTTTCGTATTAAGCGAGAGTATGTGACAGCATGTTCTGATTTTTTGTCGGAATTGAGGAAGTTGTCCCACATAAATAGAAGGTAGTGATCCTGATATTTCACTTTACTGAAAGAACGATGATAGATGTGACTGAATGGATCGTATGCTGTCTCCCCAGTTTCTATTAACTTTTTAATATCTATTAGAAAATCATCATCTTCAGATCCAAAAGATTGGCGTTCCTTCATGTCTTTGATGAACTCATTGAACAATTTAAGTTTACTCTCAACAGATCCTTGAGCACATAATTTCTCTATTAAACCAACGACCATCCTTTCCGGAGCATAGGCGCGAGAAATATTTAGTAATTGTTCTCCTAAAAGTTTAAATATATAAGGAGCATTATGGTTTTTCAAAACGTAAGCAATTTGGCGTAATTTGTAAAAATCTAAATTTAATTGTTTGTTAGTATTTTCTATTCTTTCCCTAGGAAGAAAGTAATGAAGGACCCTTTCAATTTCTATCATGTTTACAGGTCCTATTAAATAACTGTGCATTAAAGCGGTTATTTTTTCGTGTATCTCTTGAAGATCAATTTTTTCACTCTGATTACAGTAATGCTCACTATTCGTTGCACAGATAGGGTTGGGTCTAATGATTGATTGTATCAATTCACATAAATGTAGCATCCAGGATGTGTAAGAGCTATTCCCCTTTTCTTCGATAGGACCCACATGGGAAATCAGCAGATTCTGCCTAAGATCCATCAAATGATGCATGCGAAAGGTAGAATTTTCTTGAGCAAACTGTTTAATTGATGAAAGCATAGGATCGACCCACTCCAAAACCTCGATTTGACCAGTTTGTAGTAGGTTTTCAGATAGGGCTAGAAGTTGCTCATATTGAAAGACAACAACCTTTTCAAAAGAATCTGGCCAATAAGCCATTCCAGTTTTCCACACATGATAAGCTTCCTGAAAAATACCAGAAGAAATCATCTTTTGACAAAGTTTAATAGCTAAGACAAAAAATTCCTGTTGTCTATTTTTTAAAAGGGCACTTTTAAGCATTATTAAAAGTAATGTAGAAGCCCGTGTGAAGTCTTCGGCGTCGACTAATTGATGGAAGAAAAAAATATAATTAACTTTATTTTTAAATAACTCATTATCATTTAAAATTTGTCTAACTATTTCCTCATACAACCAGGACCTTTCATCGGGTGTCAAAAGATAATGAGAATCAATAATTTCACTAAAGATGATTTCTATCGTTTTAGGTTTTGTATCAGTACGGATGGTTCCCTTTTCTATGGCTTCCCTAAACTCTAAGAGAGCACTAGGTATTTGGCTGTTTTTTAAATAATGGTCGATCAAAGCGAGTACTGATTGACAAATAGCTCCATTAAAACCAATCATTTGATTGCGGGGAAAATATTTATTGTAAAGTTCCTTAATTAGAAATTTAAATTTTTTGGATTTTCCAAGAATGAGGATTAACTGTTTTGCTACAGCTTCAGGGGTGGGTACGTTCTTTTCCAAATCTTCGCAGAAAATTTTGTGTTTTGTATCTGAAGAGTAATCAATCGTCAAAAAACTCCAAACTTTCGAAAACAATTGACTTCTGTTTTTACCGTCTTCGTCAATGATTTGGGAAGGCAAATTAAGTAAAAATTGGTAATTTTTTTCATCTAACTCCGTTTCTACTAAAGCAAAAGATCTTCGTGAATTTGTAGCCTCTTCCTGTTCCTTAATTTGTTGGAACACGCGGGTTAGTAACTCTATTTCATTCGCTTCCAAGTCCAGTTGTTGAAGTCTTAAGTTTTCTTTAAGCCAGCTTAGTGCCGCTTCAATTTGTTTAAATGTCTCAGCTGTGTAATGAACATTGTGAACTTTAATAGAATGGATGACACAGTGGGATAACTGAACGAGTTGTCGAGATGTGAGGGGTTTTCCTTTTTTTGCCTTCCATATTTCAACTAAGAATTCAAAAACTGCTTGAGAATCTTTAAGGATTTCGCTGTAGTTACCAAAGGCATCTTCTATGATGTTATCAGGGTTTTTAAAAATAAGTTGATTAATTAATCTTTTGATTTTGGGATTTTTAAATGCATGGTGGACTGCATCAATTTTTTCTTTTAGAATAAACTTCCAGATAAGGTTATGGTAAAAGAAATTTTCTCTTTTTAGATCTTCAAATAGACTGACCCAGACTAATTTTTCATGTAAATCATTTTGTGGACCTTTTTTCCAAAATTTGATGTAACGACAAAACGATGTATGGTTAAGAACCCCTTGCTCTTGAGCAGACTTTAAGTGTTCTTTGAACAACAAAAAAGACTCACTGCTTTCACTTAATTTTCTTTTCGCTAAAACTCGCGCCCATTCCAAGACAGCTCTAGCAGGTGAAATAATAGAACATAAGACAAATAGATGAGTTCCTAAATGCTGGAAGCAAGGATATGAACTTCGTTTTAGACTGATTGCGAATCCTTGTAAACTTTCGTAGGAGACATCTAATTTTTTTAAGGAAAATTCGAATTCATCCGTTCCATTATTTCTAACATAATGGTGAGGAATCATGGCAGAAATAAGAAAGGAGAGCTGATTGACCACAGAAGAGTCTAACTGCTGACAAAAAATTGCCTCTTGTAGGACACTACAGGCTAAATCTAATTCATAGGGCTGTTTAATTGGCTCTTGGTTTATCGGTTGAATGACCGCTATTTCTTTACTATCCCATAGCAATTTAGTCATCGGAAGTTTTGTCGCCGATAGAAGTTCTTCTTTTGAAAAACTTGCTTGAATAAATCCACAAAGCTGGATGATGGATTGCACAAAGACATTAGGCGAAAGCGTAAGCTTGTCTAAGTTTATGTTAGCGGATAATCTCTGTGAGCGTGCTTCTGTAAAATGATTAAAGCGTTTAAAATTTTCTTCGGTATGTGGTTTGGTAGACAACTCTCCTAAAAGAAAATCCATTAACAAATACAAAGTTTCAGAATTTTTGTGGGAGTAAACATCTTCAATTAAATCTAAAACTGCCGTTACATTTTCTTCAGAACAGTTTTTTAAAAAATTAGGATATTTACATGATAAAATCTCTAAAAGGTTTTGAAAATAGATGCTAGTTTGGGGATTCCATTCATCTGAAGCGAGAAGCTGTCTGCAGATGATGATCCAGTGTTTGAAAAAAAGGTTGTCTTCGACTAACTGGGCTTTTGCGAGTTCAAGCAGAAGAAGACTGGATTGCCTAGCTAATTTTGCATTTGTAAACAGTGATAAAACAGATAAAATTTCATTGACGTTATGTTTATGCGGGTATTTTTGGATATTGAGATTAATGTAGTCTAGCAAAGGCTCAAAAAACATATTTAATTCAGTTTCTCTCAATGCTGTTTTTCTGCGAGCAATGTAAGATACGACATTAGCCATCATTTGAGCGAAATTTGAATTCAATTCAAAAAGGCGTTTCTTTGAACTTAAAGATAAAATAGTCAACATATCTTTAAGCCTGTTTCTTTTTATACAGGACTGAATTAATCGACTGATACCGGGAAAGTAACTCGATTTTTCATCTGCGACATCTCTAGAGATTAATACTAAAAATGGATGGAAAAGTAGCCCATCGAATTCCGTTAAGCTTTTTTCGAAAAGTTTAAAGCATCCCTCCATCAGTTTATTTGAAGCTGTGGAGTGCATTAAATAATTTATTAAACTTAAGGAAAGACGAACATCTGTAATTGTTTTCAGGTCGATTTTTTGCATTAACTGCTTTAGGTAAACTTCAGTGTCTCTATCCTTAGAAATTACATTTAAGGCCTCTAGTTCTTTTAGTAAAAGTTGTTTACGTTTAGAAGCTTCTGTAGCTAAAAGCTCTTTAGGAAGATTTACAAGCCATAAATGGAAGGAGCGCTCAATTGATTCTACCTTTTCTTTCGGTGACTTTTCTTTCGGCTGAGGGGAAGGAATTGGAGTTTCTGTAATGAGGAGAGTGTCTGTCTCTTTATCTCTAATAACCGAATGAACAAGCCCTTCAATTTGATTCAAATTGTTCAGGACATAAGAGATCGAATGCAGTTTGATTTCGTGGTAATCAACAAGCCTCCCTGTATCGTGGGCAACTCGATTACTCATCTCAATGATTTTCTTTAGGGGCTCATACGAGTTGATTTTTCCAATCGAAACTCCTGTTTGGACCAAATCTCGTAAACATTGTCCCATGTTGTGAATTCCTGCTTTAATAGCAGCTAAACAATCAAGGTCATTTGGTAAGGGTTCGTTTTCTTTAATTTGGGCGCTCTCGACTAAAACCCTCAAAAAATTAATTTCATCGAAGAAAATTTTACAAATAGCTTCGGGCTCTAAAGAGGAAACAATATTTTTAAGTAAATTAACCGCTTGTAAAGTCCATAATTTTTTGTTTTTCAGTTTTTTATGAAGTTGATTAAAGCGGTTAGGAATATTGGAGCTAAAATCCCTATAAAGATTATGTAGGTTCTCTTCTTTGATTTCATACAACATATGCCGAAAAATATAACGATAGTTCTTTATCTCCTCTTCTTTCAATCCAAGCAGATCAAAAATTTTAGAAAATTCTTGTTTGTAGGTTTCAGAAATTTTTGAGGGATTAAGTG